>JAGVNC010000097.1 GCA_020053475.1 Candidatus Omnitrophota bacterium
TGTTTCCACATTTCGAGCTTCGCTCGACGCCCTTTGGGCGAAAAGCCATTCATCCACGGGTAAACCCGTGGTATTCTGCCCTTCGGGGTTAATAAAAAATTTACAAATCATTTTATCCCTAAGTAAATATTTTAACTTAATGATAATACTATTTAATTGAATTATATTGCCTTACTTCTTGGTCAGATAAACTATCGTTTGGAACAATCTTATAATGCTTCTCTTCACTGATGACAATCTTCTGGCCATCTTGCTCAAATCCAAATAAGGCAATAAGGTTAGAATCTATAAATTGAGCGGCAATGGGACGACAAATGAGGGAAGGGAATTTTGAATTGCAAATCGCAAAGTCTTGTTCAATTTGGACAATGCCTAATTTATCATTTTTTCCTTTTGCTTGAACGGGAAAAACAAAATGCTCTCCTTTTTTACTCACACCGACATAAACCTCATCGGTTTCCGTCTGTCCAATGTTAGGAACAAAGGTTCTAAGATGATTCTGCAGAGAATAGCAAGCCACTCCCGTGAATATATCAATTAATCTATTATATCTTAATATTGCCAACAAGGCTTGCTCATCATTTAATGCATATCTGCGAATAATTTCTGGGGTGGAATCTAAAATTTTTATCTTGAGTAAATTTTGGTTAGGGACGATTTGATAAGCGAGACCTTTAACAAATAAATATTTCCCCTTTCCTGTCGCTCTTATGATCCACTCCTCGCCAGGTTTTAAAAGTGCCGTTATCTTTTTAGGAAGCGTTGATCTATATCTAAACGAATAAATTATATCCCCTAAATTCTTAGGCAATTTAATTCCAAGATTATCGGCAATGGCAACAAATTCTTCTCTATCAAAAGGAACTTGAGTTGCCTGCTTTTTGTAATTCTTAAAAAATATTTTCTCGATTAATTGGTCATAACGATTTTGAAAAATTGAACTCATTCCTTGTTTCACCAAGTTTAACCTCCATTCCATTCGAGGACAAGAACCTCTTCTCTTAAATATTGCCCCGTGACTGTAGAAAGCCTGGTCCTAAATAAATCGATACTGACAATATCATACCCTAGTTCACTCGCTATTTCCCCCAAAATCTCTCCTGTTCTTATTAACACTTGAAGGTATGAAGCTTGATCGCCAACAACATAGGCTAATCTTGCCCCTGGTTTAAGCGCAAATTTGAGGTCTTCTAAATGTCTCTTCATACCACCAAAATATAATTTTACAACTCGGTGATATTGCCTCTCAAACCCAGAAGTTTTATTAAGAGAAATTCTCCTTCTTTCGATTTCTTTTGAAATTTTATCAATTCTATGATTAACGCCTAATAACTTATCATCCAAATCAGCAATATAAACATTACGCGTATTTGATCTAATAAGATTTTCCTTTAGAGCTCTTAACTCTTTTTTAGAATTAATAAAACCCAGAAGCGTTGATTCCAATCTTGTTGTCCTTGTGTAATCTTTTTCATTGGGATAAGGTGGCGACGTAATTACGGCGTCAATTGAATTTCTTTTTAAGACAGTCTTTAAATTCCGAGAATCTGCTAAATGGCAAAAAGATTTTACTTTGCCGTTATAATTTAATTTCTGCAAATCCTCCGCAATAATTCTAATTTTATCTATCCAATCCTCAAAAACAGGTGCATCTATTCGTTTATTATTGGAGACATATACTTCGGGTCCAAACTTGAGGTTACTTGCCGAATAAACACAAACCGTAGCCAACGCTAAAAGTTGTATGTTGCGTATATCCTGAAGAGGGTTCTTTGTAATTTCCTCATACAGAATGAAACATTTGTGAAGTGGAATTGGATTTATCGAATTGGCAAGAACAAGTGACTCCTGGTCTTCATTAAAACACTTAAGAGGTGCATGCCATCCTTCGAGCCTAGACAAACATTTTTTAAAGATTTTTTCAGAACAATCTAAAAGTTTTACAAAATCAATATCCCACTTTGTTTTTACCATAGAGGCGAAATGTGCCATCGGATTAGCTTCTATTCCAATGGAAGGGATATAATTTTTTTTAGCCTCCACCAAAGTCGTGCCCGTTCCACAAAAAGGATCAAGCAATACAGAGGCAGATGTTAAATTCAATTTTTCTATGTATTCCTTTACAAGGTGCGGAGGAAAAGACAATACAAACCGATACCAATCGTGGAAAGCACGATCTTCGACTTGCAATTTGTTGATCCGAGTATCTTTAGGATTTAATAATTCAAGCATTTTAGAATGATGAAATAATTTTACAAATCGATATTACTTTTAATACTTTAACATATCTATGAATGATTCTATTGTAAATTAAGATTAATTTTTTTAACATCCTGCTTTAATAACCACAGACTCCAGTAGGCTATGGGATGACATTCTTGAAATAACTTTTTTGCACCACATAAACACGGCTTTGCCCATCCCATCTCACCATTTTTAAGAAATTCGTGGCAAGACAAACTCCAGCTTGTATATATTTTTAATGCCTCAATAGTATCCTTTATTAATTTTTCATCTAACTCTCGTCGGACTTCGAGATAATATTGGAGCAATCCAATCTCGCAATGCCCATAATCGCCGAACGCCCAGAATCCATTTTTTGCATAAAAACTTTGTCCATAAAAAAATGGGGTAACCATTAAACATAAAAAATCTTGAAGGTTAAAACCGTTTGTTAAGATTCTCGATTCGGCTTGTTTCGGACAAAGACAGGCATTACCGTTCTCATTCACATGCAATTCTTTAGAATGTGCAAACCCTTTAATCTGTTGTGTGCGCTTAATCCTTCTCCCTGCTTCTCTAACAGCAGGCAGGTTTGAAAATTGAGTCTTTTTAAATAATATCTCAATCTCATATTCATCTCTAATCCTATAACTTGCTGGCTCAAAATCTTCGACAGGGTTAAGGAAATATACCTTGTTATTCTTGTCGTAAAACATGTCGAAGCATAATCTGCCTTTTATTAAACACGGATTAGCATTAACTATTTTTAAGTCAGGATAATTTTCTTTTAGCCATAACTTATCTTTTTGATTTATTTCGATGCGCACCAAGAACCTACGGGCTGTCTATTAATAATTATTGCTGGGGCTTCCGTAGTTCGCTCGATGGAGGATGGATATTGAAAAATAATTTTCCATTTCTCAACCTCATCATATTCTTGGCTATCAAGAAGCTTCACGGAGTCGCCAGCTTTATTAGATATTAGCAACTTATCCGCATCAGATAGAATATCAGATATAATATTATTCGAGTTGGCTGGATCAACCAGTTTCAAAGAACGAATATTATCTTGAATATTTTTAAATAGGTATTTCAACGCACCGCTTAGACTCAATTGAGAATCATTTTTTTTCAAAAGTTCAACAACCAAAAGCTCCAAGACAAACGTCTTAATGAACAAATTATTCCTTGTTCTCCAAAGCTTTAGAAGTTTTATCACATCTTTATAATTACTGCCTGATACGTAGTCGATATGTGTTTTGATATTGGTTTTTATTCTTTCTTTATCGGTACCAGATAAATACAAGAAAACGTCCTTACTCCCGACAACGAACTTGCCTGGAATAACGTCAACATGGTAATCGACCGTTAACCCTTGAGCGTTGACAATTTTAATCCTTAATGCTGAAGCTTTGGGTTCAATAGCATATTTCTTTTGCAAACAGGCTCTTGTCTCTTCGTAAATTTCCTTTAAGGTTTTTTCTACATCGCTAAGAAAATAGCAGACAATATCCAAGTCGTAGCTTTCCTTAATCATGGTGCCCTTTGCTCTTGATCCGCCGTATTTTATAACTGGCGATGAACCAAATTTTTCTCTTAGTAAAGCTTCAACCTCCGAACGATGTTCGGTTAATGCATCAAGCTCTCCTTGCTTTAATTGTTGAGCTCTAAGCACATTTTCTAAATACTCGTTTGCCGTCATTTACTCACCTCCATGATAAAATTAAATCCGTTAGTGTCCATATCATAAACTTCAATTGCTGGACTGACATTTTTTAATAGTTCTCTTCCGCAGATGATCCCAATCGATACGGGGATTGCTGGAAACAGTTTAAATTTTCTTAGCTTTGGATAAGAACTCTCTATCTTTCTTAAAAATTGCTGATATATATTGCGGAATTCGTTTAGGGCAGATTTTGATTGAATGAGGCTTCGGCTTGGAAGCACTCTTTTGGGGCAGATTTCATAAACAGTAAAATCTTTGTTAATAGAAGACGAAATACTATTAATAGCTACTTTACCGCTAATTGATAAAATTAAAGCCACTTTATTATCCTTTTTTCCTGATTGAATCTTTTTAAGCTCAAAGTTGGGTTTTTGTGATTTTTTAATCCACAACCAAGATTCATCAATACGATTTTTCTGATAAATATCAGTAGGAATTTTGTCTGTTAAGCGAGAGCCCAAATGGATTAAAAATGGGATTCGAGCCAGAGCAAAAACTGATATATGCTTTATTGCTTTAGTCTCAATTCCAGGAGTGTAAAGCTTATCCATTGTTTCGTTTATTTTTTCTATACCGCTTTGCCAATATGTCTTTCCCTCGGAAAAACTTGTTAAATCGATTTCAACATCGTTATTTCCTGCAATATATCTGGGATAGCGATCAGCTTCCGTAAACACCGCTTCCCAAATCTGCTCTTCTGGAATTCCAACAATTTCTCCACGAATTTTACTTCTCAAACGGATAATAGTGGTTTCGTAACCTGGCTTGATACCAGTATGAAAAAAAATCATTTTTTCGTGGTCTGCTTTAAATTTCTTCAATCTCTCAACAGAAAATTTACCGTGATTCTTCTTTTTGTCTATTAATTTATGGCATTTGGGGCACAACAACATCAAATTTTCGACCTTGTCTCTTTCTGATAATTGTAACCCATTATCTCCTCGGGGACCGTCTATTGATTGACCTACAATATGAGCTCTGTCCGCTAAATTTAATGGTTGAATATTCGTTAATCGATCTCCCAATAAATACTCGTTGCACCCTTGGAATTGACATCGAGCCCCTGCTTTAACCCATAATTCTAAATCTGTAAATTTGCTAATCTTTTTCCTCGAAGACAATTTTTTCCCCTTAATTTTTCGATTCGTGTTTAAATTAACCATAATTAAAAATCAGCAATAGAAGTAACTACAATGCCCTGTATGGCAAAATCTTTCGTCAATATTATCGGTTTATGAGTTTTATTAGATGATTTAGGTTTGAGAATAATCATTTCTGTGTTTTGGTTAAATTCTTTTATAGTTGCCTCTTCATCAATCAGAGCGACAATAATATCGCCATTATTAGCAACGCTTTGTTGCTTAACTAAAACTAAGTCACGATCATTAATCCCTGCTTCATTCATAGAGTCGCCTTTAGCACGTAGAAAAAAATATTTTGACGGAGGCTTTGCGATTTTCGTAGAAACAGGAAAATAAGCTTCTACATTCTCTTCTGCCAACATAGGAAGTCCACATGCACCCGTTCCAACCAGAGAAACATCTACTGTTTGGTTTGCTTCTCCACTATGATTTTGAATAAACTGTAACGATCCGTCATCTTTTTTCCTTAAATATTTTTTTTCAATTAAATTTTCGATCAGCAGAGAAACAGACCTAGGAGAGCGGTATCCCAAAGCTCTCATAAGTTCACGAACAGACGGAATTTTTCCCTCATGGACTAAAGCATTTCTGATATGCCGAATTACCTTGGACTCTTTTTGTGAAAGGATTATTTGTTTCATGCATACAGACTAATACAGACCGTATTAATAGTCAAGCAGATTTTTAGAACGGGGGCTGGGTATCGGAGCGATAAATTCATCACCATCCCATACAGGCTCGGGATCAATATAAATTGATGCTCCGTTGGCTTTATATTCTTCTATAGTGCCTCTTTTATTTTGTGGCAAATTATATGCCTCTGCGAGGCTGTGAACCGAACCTAACTTGGCAATTTCAATAAGATGATCAGGGGCTTCATTTCTCGAAAAGCTAAAAATATTTCCCCCTTTTGTCGGGAAAACAATCTGATCATAGGCATTATAATGCGGCAAACCGTGGCTATCATCGTATTTTAAAAACCTTCCAACGAAGATTTGTGATCCTTTAGGAACCACCAAATCTTTATCTTTTATTTCACTAAAAACATAATTTGATATTGTAGCTCCTGTTCCGACAAGAACATGTCTGCAATCCTCCACGCCGCGAATCCTCGAAAATAAATCACCAGGCATTCTCTCATCCCTCGAAAACATTTCATATCGGAATGCCCCGACTTCTGAAAGTATTTCGTTATAATTCTTTTCAGGAACAAGGTTAAATTTGATTTTCATCTTAGAATATAAATTATTTCTTCGTTGGAAATTTATAGATAAGTAAAGCTAATAATTGATATTGGAAAAAATAAAAAAAATAATAAAGCCACGGGTTAAGCCAATCGGCTTTTAAGAAATATATGATATTTTCTGCTAATAAGGTAAGTGGCATTCCCCACAAACCTAATATTGTCAATGCTCCCTCTCCTCCACGATGTGTTCCATAAACAATGATTACGTAGAGTCCCTCTCTCTCTTCACTTACCCCTCAATCAATCTAATCGCTCACCCGTAAATCCTTTAATCTCAACTGCACCGTAGGCGTTTTATTCCAGTCATCAATCATCAGCGTGTACGCTAAATCCACCACGCTCTTCACTTGAATCATCTCGCGGAATTTGGCCATGCCAAACCCTACGGCAGAAATGGAGACGTTGCCATCGGTCACCCAAAATTTAAGAGTCTCTTTCCCCATGACCTGCGGGGCCGATAAAACGGTTAAATTGCGCGTACAAAAGATAGGTTCCGGGTTCCCCTCGCCAAACGGCTCCATCGTATCGAGGACTTCATGAAGACTTAAATTCAACCGGCTTAAAGGGACTTCACCATCAATCGAAATCGTTGGGACAAGGTTGACATTCTCTAAAACTTTTTGAGCCACCTCGTTGATCATGTTGCGAAACGTCGTAACATTTTCCTCTTTAATGGTCAACCCGGCAGCCCCTTCATGCCCGCCGAAATTCTCCAAGACATCAGAACAATCCGATAAGGCCCGGTACAAATGAAATCCTTCCACGGAACGGCAAGAAGCTGTGCCAACTCCGTTTTCTAATGAAATGACAATCGAGGGCCGGTAATATTTTTCTGTAATTCTTGCCGCGACAATCCCTAGGACCCCCTTGTGCCACCCTTCTTTGCTTAACACAATGACCCTGGCTTCTTTAAAATTAACTTCCTGCTCAACCAGCTCCAAGGCTTCCTTAACAACATCCCGCTGCATTTTCTGGCGTTGCTGATTATGTGTTTCCAAAACCTGGGCTAATGTGAGGGCCTCCTCTGCGTTGCGGCTTAACAATAAATCTAACGATTTGTGTGCCGAATCCATACGCCCGGTCGCATTGATCCGCGGCCCTAGGATAAAACCGATGGAATGCGGGTTAATTTTTTTATCACGGATTTTCGCGGTCTCCAACAAAGCCATCAACCCAATATTTTTTGTTTGCGACAGACGCGGGAGTCCATGTTTGACAAAAATACGGTTCTCCCCGCGCAGAGGAACAATGTCCGCCACTGTTCCCAAGGCCACAAGGTCTAACCATTCCTCCGCTGTTTTTCCTGTCAGGGCATGCACTAATTTGGCCACCAGCCCGACCGACGCCAAATCTTTAAAAGGATACGCGCACCCTTTTTGTTTAGGATTGATGATGGCAACCGCCTTGGGCAAATGGTCTTCGGGTTGATGATGATCGATAATAATGACCTCGATCCCCGCCTCATTGAGTTTGTCAACCGCCTTGTGCGCTGAAATCCCACAATCAACGGCAATCAATAAGCTGACACCTTTTTCCTTGGCTGTTGCAGCAATCCCTTCATTGAGCCCATACCCATCATCCATGCGATGCGGGATATGTGTTAAAAAATCGATTCCTAAGTCCGTCAACACCCCGCATAAAAGCGCGGCCGAGGTGACGCCATCGACATCGTAATCGCTAAACACCAACACCCGTTCACGCGCCTCGCGGGCCTGTTGAATCCGGCGTACAACGGTATCCATATTTTTAAATAAAAAAGGATCGTGCAAATGATTTAAATCGGTTGAAAGAAAGGATTGCGCTTCTTGAGCGGTTTTGATCCCCCGATTAATCAGCAGCTGAGCGACAATCGGGTCAATATTTAACGCATTACTTAATAATATTTGGAGCTGAGGATTGAGGGGCTTGATTTTCCACTGTTTAAGCATAGTTATAAAAATCCGAAATCCGAAGCACGAACCAACCACAAAATATTAAATCTCAAATTCTAAATTTAAACTTTTTCGAATTTCGTGCTTCCCCGGCCCGCGGCCTTTAGCCGTCCCCGAAATCGCTTCGCGATTTCATGAGATTTAATCCCAGAAAGGCTTTGCCTTTCACGGGACGAAACGGCGGGGCGGGCAGATTTCGAATTTTCTTACATTCGTTCAGGTCGGCTGACGCCTAACAAACGAAGGCCGTTGGCTAAAACGATTTTGGTGGCATTGACTAAGGCAAGCCGCTCGGAAGATAAGGCTCTATCTTCGCCAACGACGCGATGCCCGTCATAAAATTTATGAAACAACCCGGCAAGTTCTTGTAAATAGGTAGCTAGCGCATATGGATCTAATTCATTATAACAAATCATCAAAATTTCGGAGAAACTTCCTAATCTTTTGATCAAATCCAATTCTTCAGGGCTTTCTAATAATTGAAAATTTGTTTCCTGATTGGCTAGCCCAGCTTCCCGCGCTTTTTGATTCATGCTATTAATCCGAGCATGCGCATACTGAATATAATAGACAGGGTTTTCGGGCGATTCTTTTTTGGCCAGATCCAAATCAAAATCCAGGTGCATATTGATGTGGCGCATCAGAAAGAAAAATCGCGCCGCATCCACCCCGACTTCGTCCATGACTTCCTGCAATTGAATATATTGCCCGCTGCGCGTCGACATGGACACCGGCTGGCCTTCCCGATAAATCGTGGCCAATTGGACAATCAAGACAATCAACGACGCAGGATCGTGCCCTAACGCCTGGACCGCGGCCTTAAGACGATTAATATAACCGTGATGGTCCGGCCCCCAAAAATTAATGACCTTTTGAAATCCTCGTTTGTATTTATCTTCGTGGTAAACAATGTCGGGCATTAAATACGTGTAACTACCGTCACTTTTCCGCACGACGCGATCCTTATCGTCTCCAAATTGGGTGGATTTAAACCAAACCGCTCCATCCTTCTCTTCTAAAACATGGCAGCCATTAAGATATTCCAACATCTTTTGGATATGTTTCTCATCCGCGATTTTGGATTGATACGACCAGACGTCAAAGTTGACGCCGAAGTCGCTTAATTCTTTTTGAATCACATTCATTAAATAGTCTACCGCGAATTTGCGAACCTCGACACGCTTGGCCTGCAGCTCTTCTCGGGTTCGAATCCCGACCTCTTTTAAACACTGGGCGGCCATCTCTTTGATGTACCCGCCTTTATAGTGATCATCGCTAAAATGTTCCTGCATTGAGCGTCCGGACAAAATCTCCTCGGCGCGCATCTTCACCGAATCGCCAAGCAAATCAATCTGCCGGCCTTCGTCATTGATGTAATATTCTTTGGTGACATCGAATCCGATCGCTTCAAAAATGTTGCCTAGCGCATCCCCAACAACGGCTTGCCGTGCATGGGCCACACTTAAAGGGCCGGTCGGGTTCGCGCTCACAAATTCAATCTGGACCTTGGCTTTTTGCCCAACAGAAGATGTTCCGTACTTGTCTTTTTGCGTAAAAATATCGGTAAGAATGCCGAAGAAAGCTTTAGGGCTTAAATAAAAATTGATGAAGCCCGGGGCCTTGGGCTCGACATTGACAATTAATCCAGCTAAAGGCGTTGGAGCGGCCGAAGCCATCAGAAGTCCGGCGAATTCCTGAGCCAAGACCATCGGAGGCTTTTTCAGGACTTTGGTGGCCTTTAACGCCACATTGCTGGCATATTCTCCATGCTTTTTGTCAGCGGGAGTTTCCAGCTCAAAGGCGGATAAATCCGCAAGGGGTGGATAGTGGCGGGTTAATATGTCCCGAAGGTGTGTTTGTAACTGCGCTCTGATATCTGGAAGCATTCAATCTCAATGGACTCACGCGACGGTTTTTGGCCCTCAGAAAATCACTTAACGATTTTCAGAGGATTCAGCCCCTGAAAGGCTTCGCCTTTTGAGGGATTTTTTGTCCCAAACAACGGGTTTGGCTTCGCGCCAGAGGTATTCTAGACGATAAAATTCGCGTATTTGTTTCTGGAAAACATGGGCGACCACATCGCCCATGTCAATAACGGCCCAATCCCCTTGGCGGGAGGCCCTGCCATGGCGGACACGGTATCCCCATTCACTGAGCTTCTCATCAAAATAGCCGGTGATGGCCCGGACATGACGATCGGTATTCCCCGAACAAATGACAAAAAAATCACAGAAATTAACGATCTGCCGCATATCTAACACGACAATATCTTCTGCTTTTTTGTCAGAAGCAAGTTGGGCAATGGTTTGGGCTAATTTTCGGGAAGTCAAAGATGTTTGACTGATAATAGGTCAATATCCTTTCAGCGAACCGCGAAAAGCTATCTTCCACATAAACAGTTTTTAAAAACCCGTTAGAGAAAGGATCCCTCTAACGGGTTGTGATTACTTCTTAAAACTGGCTGCCTGATCTTTGCTTAACACTCGCCAGCATTCATGGCCGCCTGCGAGAGATTTGGTAACGGCGAAGAACCGGCCGCTTCTTTCTTTAACGACAAAATCTTCTGTTTCAAATTTCTTTTTGGTTTTAACATCATAAAATGAAAGTTTGGCCATGTGTAACCTCCCTGTAGTATTAAATTAAAAATAATTAGATTGAGTCTAGCTGATTCTTTTTTAGTTGTCAAATCAAAAAGGATCTTTAGCGCTTAAGGTTTATTTACATAGATTTTAGAATCGCCAACTATCCCAGGCCTAGCAATTCATTAAGGCGTTTTTCTTGCTCCGAAGAAACCTGGCCGACAACCGCCAAATTCAATTTCTCTTCCTGCAAAATTTCTTTCGCAACACGCTGTAAATCTTTAGGGGCAAACTGGTCGATCGCCTTAATCACCGCTGCCAAGGGAATAAATTTGTCGCGGGAGATGGTCGTCTCCCCGATCCACAACATATGATCAAGGGTATCCTCCAACGCTAACAATAACTGGCCTTTCAAGTAATCCTTTGCCCGACGGAATTCATCGCCCGTAACCCCGCGGCTCTTCACCTTGGCTAATTCTTTTAAAACAATCTCGATTGTTTCGACAATCTTTTGATTATCGACTCCGGCATGCACCATAAACACGCCTGTATCATGCAAGGACTTCGTGGAACTGGAAATCGAATAGGCCAACCCGCGTTTCTCCCGGACTTCATTAAATAAGCGGCTGGACATGTTCCCGCCTAACACAATACTCAATAAACTTAACGCGTAGCGGTCAGTGTTATTTTCGTCGTAACCAAGCATCCCTAATGCCAAATGCATTTGTTCCGTGTCTTTTTTAAAAAAATGAGCACGCGGTTGGGGCTGCGTGTTGTCGGCTTTCAAAAAAGTGCTTTGCCGCGGCCCCGCCAATTTGCCCAATCGTTTTTGCAGCAAGCGGACCAACCGCGCATGATCAATGGCTCCGCACGCTGACACAACAACATTCCCCGGCGTATAATGGGTACGGTGAAAATCGCCCAGATCCTTTTTTTGAATACGGCCAACAGATTGTTGGGTCCCTGTTAATGATTTTCCCAAGGGATGGTTGGGCCACACGAGCC
Organism: Candidatus Omnitrophota bacterium; assembly: GCA_020053475.1. Taxonomy (GTDB): domain Bacteria; phylum Omnitrophota; class Gorgyraeia; order Zapsychrales; family Zapsychraceae; genus JAGVNC01. The sequence goes on from JAGVNC010000097.1 coordinate 11,853, forward strand.
CATCAAAAAGTTCAAGGACATAATACTGCGGCAAATCGTGGTACATCTTAATTTCTTCGGCAATGACGGTCTTCTCTTTAGCGACTTCCTCGGAGGCAATCGTCGGTTCAAAAACCATATTCGTCAACACATCCAACGTCTGTTCCAAATGTTTCCCGGGGATTTTTGCGTAATAACACGTTTGTTCTTCTGAGGTAAACGCGTTAAGCGTTCCGCCGACACCTTCAATCAATTCTTTGATTTGATCACGGCGATATTTTTTCGATCCTTTAAAAACGATGTGCTCGAGAAAATGCGCGGCGCCCTTGATGCAATCCTCCTCATAACGGCCTCCGACCCCGACCCAAAATCCCAAAGCAACACTTTCTCGGTCTTTAACGGGATGGGAAACAATGCGCAGGTTGTTAGATAAATTTGTGCGTTGGTACATAAGCGTTAGGATATTGGGGCTGATAATTGACTGATAAATCTCGCGACATTCTTCACTAAATCTTGGTTTCCTTTATTCTTTTGAATTTCCTTCACAATCGCACTCCCAACGATGACACCATCGGCGATTTCGGCCACAGCTTTAACCTGTGCCGGCGTTGAAACGCCGAATCCGACACAAATAGGAAGCTTGGTCAAACGTTTGGCAACCTTCACTTGTTGACGAAATGACGATGGGATCTGTTGGCGTGCTCCCGTGACACCTGTCAACGAGACATAATAAACAAATCCGCTCGATGCGGCAACAATTGTTTTCATTCGTTCACGGGTCGTGGTTGGGGCCAAAAAAAATATGGTGGATAACCCATTTCTTCTCGCTGCTGGAATTAATCCCGTGGCTTCTTCGGGAGGTAAATCCGGGACAATCAATCCATCAACACCGCTTTGGGACGCTTTCTTGATAAATTTCTCTTCGCCAAAATGAAAAATAGGATTGTAATAAGACATTAAGCATATAGGGATATCCGTTTTCTTGCGCAGACGAGCGACTAAATCTAAAATTTTTGGAAGATTGACATGATGCTTCAAGGCGCGCTGGCTTGCGGCTTGGATTGTGGGCCCATCGGCTAGCGGGTCGGAGAATGGCACACCAATTTCGACTAAATCGACGCCGGCTTTTTCAACAGCGAGAACCAATTGTTCCGTGGTTTGTAAATCCGGATCACCGGCAGTGAAAAAAACGATAAACGCTTTCTTGCGTCGTTTTTTTAATTCTTTAAATTTGGAATCGATTCTGTTCATAAATGACACGCCGCTGGTCCCGTGAAAGGCTTCGCCTTCCCGGGATTTAATCCCCGAAATCGCAAAGCGATTTCAGGGGATCGCCAGTCTCCAGTCGACAGCTTAACTCTTTAGAATCGCCATCCACTAGCGGCTGGCGACGGGCGACTGTTAAATCAAATCCTTCAATCCACCTACATCCTTGTCCCCTCGTCCCGAGAGGCACACAATGACACTCGCTGCGCTCGCTACGCTCGCTTTTCTTTTGATATTACGGGCTAATTTCTCTAAATAGGCAATCGCGTGCGATGTTTCTAAAGCTGGGATGATGCCTTCGGTTTGCGAAAGCAGCTTTAATCCTTGCAATGCTTCTTGATCAGTCACGGAAACATATTGTGCACGGCCAATTTTTTTATAATAGGCATGTTCCGGCCCCACCCCGGGATAGTCAAGTCCCGCGGCAATCGAATGCGCGATCTTAATTTGCCCGTCTTTGGTTTGCAAAAGTCCGCTTTTACTGCCATGTAAAACGCCTACTGTCCCCACGGATAGAGGCGCGGCGTGAACGCCCGTGGCGATGCCTTTGCCGGCGGCCTCGACACCAATCATCTTGACGGTTTTGTCGTTAAAAAAAGCGTGGAACAATCCCATGGCATTGCTCCCGCCTCCGACACAAGCGAGTAAATAATCGGGCAACTTCTTTTCTTTGGCTAAATATTGTTGACGGGCCTCGCGGCCAATCACGGATTGAAATTCTCTGACCATCAAAGGATACGGATGCGGCCCGGCGACCGACCCGATCACATAAAATGTATTGTCAACGTTGGTGACCCAATCACGGATCGCTTCGTTCATGGCGTCTTTGAGCGTTTGAGAACCGCTTGTCACGGGAATAACTTTCGCGCCCAAAAGTTTCATGCGAAAAACATTTAACGCCTGACGTTCGACGTCCTCCGCCCCCATATAGACTTCGCATTTTAGGCCCATCAGGGCACAGGCTGTCGCCGTTGCAACGCCGTGCTGGCCTGCGCCAGTCTCAGCGATGACACGCGTCTTGCCCATCTTTTTGGCGACCAAAATTTGACCGAGCGTGTTGTTGATTTTATGCGCGCCGGTATGCAGCAAATCCTCGCGCTTTAAATACACATTGAGCCTTTTAAAATGACTGCTCAAACGTTTGGCCAAATAGAGGTTCGTCGGCCGTCCGGCGTACTCGCGCAAAAGAAAGGCAAACTCTTTCTTAAACGCTTTGTCATATTTAAGCGAGCGAAAAACTTTATCCAACTCATCTAACAGCGCCATTAATGTTTCGGGGACATAACGCCCGCCGAACTCACCGAAATGGCCATGTTGATCAGGAAAAGACATATTGACTCCAAGTAAATTGAACTATTCAACCATAAATCTTGACCTAAGTCAACCCATTCGCCTATGCTCAGTCCTTCGACATTACTCAGGACTGAGCCCTGAGTGAAATCGAATGGGCTCAGGGTTGACACTGAGCGGCGGAGCCGCGAACGTGTCAAAAGGTTAGTTCAATGGTCGCTTATGGACACCACGAATCTGCCCGCCTAACAGAACGCGGACCTCCAGCTGGGTAGCGCCGTAGGCCTTGGCCTGACGGATCAGCTCCGGGCAGCGTTCATACTCCTCGTTGATTAACGCTTCAAACAGTTTATACAACGCCGTAGCCTTGCGTCCCTCTCCCGGCCCCGGCGGTTTGGGTTGATGATTTTGTGAGACTAAACGGTTATTCATAAATCACCTCATGATTTTAGACTCCTTGGTTAATTTACTTTAATTTTTCATTGGCTTTAACGTTCTCAAGAGCTCTTTGCGTTTTGAAAAAGCTGATGAGAGAAAGTAAACTCATCACGATCATTTCCATTGTTGACCTCCTTTCGTTTAACTTAACTATTCCCTTGTGGTAACCCTTCACTCGCTTCGCTCGTTCAGGGTGTTTTGACGCCAAAATGGCGTCAAAACAAAAAACCCTCAGTGGGAGAATCAAAGATTCCCTGCTGAAGGTTCCTGTTAACTAACTAATTTGCTATTAAAAACGTGTTAAGGATTACGACGAGCAGGTTATCTTTGTTTGGGCAGAGGCATCCAAATGGAGCCTACCGCACAACCCATCCAAACAAACCGTGGACACACGCGTTTGGTGTGCCTGTCCGTAGATGGACGGGCCGCTAGGGCATAATGGAAGGCATGCCCTGTAAGGATGAATTTTAAGATAACCTGTAGTGTGTTCATTGCTTAACCTGTATACCTTTTGATCGTCGTTTTGGCGACGGATACAACTAGATTTCAAATATAACAAATATCGGGGTGATTGTCAACCCCTAGTCTATTACAATGCAAGATGAGCCTGAACAGAATCAGCTTCAAAAGCATGTTAGGAGATTCTGAGCAAGAGAGTCATACTTGGAGGCATGACTCTAA
>JAGVNC010000077.1 GCA_020053475.1 Candidatus Omnitrophota bacterium
AAATAAATGGGTATTTGAAGACTTCAACAATTTTAAATTAGCGCCACAGTGCGCTTGAATATCAGTTGAGTAGAATCAATTGATTTTTAACATAGGAGAGTAAATATGTCAAAAATTGTTGTACACAAATTTTTAGTAAGCTTTTTAATGGGAGTATTTATCGCATTCTTTGGTATCTGTGTTCCTGCGGGCGATAGCTACGCCCAAGCTTCTCTTTCACCAAGGACTTTAAAAAAGAAGGTCGATAAATCTTTTGATTTAGCGGTTGTGCCCAATATTTTTTCTAGAGATGTGAGCATTATCAATACTAAAACTAAGCAGGAAGTAAAGCGTATTCCACTCCCCGTATCTGATTATCCTCCTAAATTTAAGGTAGCTATGAGCGGCAACGGAAAGTATGCATATATATCTACAGGATCGGGTGTATTAACTGGTGGAGTAAGGATATACCTTATTAACCTTAATACTCTGACTTTAGATAGCTCAAAGACTATCGATATCCCCGACTTTCCAACGGATGAAATGGGAATCGGAGACCTTGAAATTTCGCCGGATGACAAAATTTTAATTGCTGGGAAAATCACCAAGGGCGCTATTTTTTTTATTGATACACAAACCAATACAATAGTCAATCAGGTCGAACTAGGTTCTAACTCTAGCATTGCATTTTCTCCCGACAGCAAGTATGCCTTTATTGACAATCCGCTCATGAATCTGATCCATGTTTTTGATTTAGAGACATTTCAACAAGTTAATACTTTTCAAGCCTACATTCCCTCTGGAACTTCATTTGCAAATCAAGTGAATTTAACGGTTGGATTGGATTTAAATGGTAACAACCCGGCTCTTTACTCAATTACTGGTGGTTTTTGTTTTGATGGGTTATGCAGTGTCCGGAAAATCGATTATCTTAATAACCTTGTTGAAGACATTGCCCAGCAACCAGGCGGGTCAGGAACCGGCATTGGGTATATTGAGCTTGTAACTTTGTCCAATGGTTACATTGCTGTGGGAAATTCGTGGGCAGGATTGTCTGATCAAGATGTTGTCACTGTCATTAATACACAACTTAACGAAATCATTAACATCCCTTCTTCGGAATATGCCAGATATCTAACATATGATCCTAAGCGCAACGAATTATGGTCAACATGTCGTATCGGTGGTTTACCTGGCGCTAATTGTGGTTCCGGGTTAATTGATGTCTTTGATTTAACATCCAATATAAAGATTGATACAATTTCCACCTCTACAACTTTGGGGGGGCATAACCCAATGTCTCAAGATGGGAAATATTACTTTTTTACAGATCGTTTTAATGACAGGATAGGTTATATTGATGTAAATACGCATGAGGTTAATCACATTAACCTTGGAGACAATCCTTTGGGAGTGTTTATGCAGGGCGATAATGGAATAAAGAATAATTATTGATTTAACTATTTAGAGAATAAAACAAAGAACAGACACTATTCATAAAAGGATAGTGTCTGTTCTTTGTTATCAACCATGTTCTTTCTTGTAGGCCAATTGTTTAATTGAACTGTAGGGGTAAATGCCAGAGGTGTGGTGGTCGTTCCATTCAATTCCCAGGGCATAGTTCCCTAAAGGGGTGATGCTTTTCGCAGCGATGTTAGGTTTAAGATTTTTTCCGGTGAAGATTTTTTTCCCTGTCAGCTCATTGGCGCACAAAGCGCAACGACAGCTTAAGCGCAGATCTCGGTTGCTGATTGTTATCTCTTCTCCAATGTCCCACTTAAGGCGGATTTCTTTATCATCGAATTGGATGGTTGGCGGAGTTTGTGGGGTGGTCGATTGTTCTTTAACGGCGGCCACAATGTTATCTGTCGCTGCTGAAATAAAAGGATTGGCCAGCGGTTGATCGATGTTGAAAATCATCTGTTCTAAGATCGGGATTTCGGCCAACGTTTTTACTCCAAAACGTTCTTTCAATGTTTTCGCTGAATCGATGCCGAAAATATAATGCTTTTTGTTACATTGGTCGCACACAAAATACGACATATTTTCAATGACCCCAAGAATAGGGACGTTCACTTTTTCAAACATCAAAATACCGCGAGAAACATCTAAGAGAGAAAGTGTTTGCGGGGTTGTGACGATGACTGCTCCGCTTAGGCGGACATGCTGGGTAATGGTCAACTGGACATCACCTGTTCCCGGAGGCATGTCCACGAATAAATAATCCAACTCCCCCCACGCTGTATTCTGCAGGACCTGCTGGACGTAGCGGCTGACAATGGGCCCGCGTAAAACCGCCGGGGCGTCGCCTAACAGAAATCCAAATGACATGATTTTTAATCCATTTTTTTCGACGGGGATCAGTTGTTTTTCCGCATTAACATGGATTTGGGCATTTTGCAGATTAAACAGTGTGGGGATTGAAGGACCATGGATGTCGGTGTCCACGAGCCCTACGCTTAAACCCCGACGGGCTAATTCTTGCGCTAAGTGCGCGGCGAGGGTGGATTTCCCCACGCCTCCTTTACAGGAGGATACGGCGATAATAAAGCGCACATGTTGAAGGGCGTTAGCTGGCATTGTGAATAGAAATTTTTTCTATCTCCGTTTCATTCAGTTGAACGGAAAGGATATTTTTAATGGTATTTTGATCGTGGGCTATCCAATATTTGACGGGCACGGAAGTTTCGTTCTTGTAACGGGAAAAACGCTGGATCAGCCCGGCGCAAAATTTCAGGATTTCCTCTGTTGGATTATCGCCTTTTAAAATCAGCGTCGGGCCTAAATTGTCCTCGAGTTGCATAATCGTGTCTTGCGGATGAGCGTAATGCATGAGGGCTTTGTTTTCCATCTCATCGCGCCCGAGAATCGCTTTGAATTGAGGATTCAGCCGAAAATGCCGCCCCCATTTTAAGGCAATGGTTTCACGGAAATTCCTGTATCCGTGCTTGAGGGTGTCTTTCATTCGTTCGGCAAAGTTAGAGTCTGTCAAACTACATCCACCGGCTGGGGCGCTAAATGCCGTAATTGATAATTGCTCGGCCAGTTGTAATTGGCCCTTACGGGAGCGGCCGGAAATCGCTAATAATTTTTCGCGATCGATGAGCCCCTCTTGTTCCGGGATCGTTGGTTCCATCAACTGCGCGCACAGAGGACGAAGTAACCTTCCTTCGAGCCGCGCTCCTTCTTCGATCCAGCGCATGCTGTGGCGTTTTTGCGACATGGGGCGTTGGCCGATGATTTCTCCGGTAAAAATAAATTGGGCATTAATATGGCGCATGTATTGGGCGGCGCGCGTAAACATGTGGATCCGGCAGTCGACGCAGGGATTCATGACCGATCCATACCCGTATTTTGGGGTTTTGACGACCTGAAGATAGCGTTCATCAAGTTGGAGTACAATCAACGGAATGCCGATCTGCTCAGCGGCCGATTGGGCCTTGCCTTTGTCACAGCAACCCCAAGGCATGGCAAAATAGACGCCATGCACCTCGACGCCCAAATCTTTAACGATTTTGGCGGCCAGGATACTATCGAGCCCGCCGGAAATTAGGCCCACGGCTTTGATCGGATTGTGAGTGCTTTGCTGAATCACGCCAACAATAGTATATGATTTTGAGTGACAATTCAAGATGATAATTCAAGATGAACAGTTTATTGGGTTTCTTTTCGGCGAGTTCCCTGCCTGCCGGCAGGCAGGCGCAGCCGATTGATTTCCTTTTTAGGTTAGCCATATTATCATTCGCTCAGTCCTCCCCCTGCACGCTTCGCTTTGCGAAGCAAAGACGGCAGGGGTGCGGAACTCGCTCGGTGATAATATGGCTAACCTATTATGAGAAATCAATCGAGCGAGGACTGTGTGAGCTCGAAAAGAAACCCAATAAGCTGTTATGCTATATTTGTACTTGCATTATCTGCCTTTTTTATGTTACTATGTTCATCTTAAAGTAACCCTTTTCCCGAGAATAAATTAGAAATTATGCCTACAAAAAATCACAAAAAATTGCCAACAGCACAGCCTCTTAAGCCAATGAATGGCGCTGAAGCGCTGATCCACTGCTTGGAAAATTTTGGCGTGGAATACATCTGGGGACTTTCCGGAGGCGCTGCCATCCCTATTTTTGACGCTTTGGTGGGTTCTAAAATCAAACTCATCTTGGTGCGTCACGAACAAGGCGCTACCCACATGGCCGATGGATATGCACGAGCCACAGGAAGGCCCGGGGTTGTCTTGGTGACCAGCGGCCCGGGCGCGACCAATACCGTGACCGGCATCATGACCGCCCACATGGATTCTGTGCCCATGATCGTGTTGACAGGCCAGACGATCTCTCCGATGTTAGGGAAAGACGCGTTCCAAGAATCCGACATTTTCGGCATTACCATGCCCGTTGTTAAGCATAGCTATCTGGTGAAGGTGACGAACGATATTCCTCGTGTCATTAAAGAAGCGTTCCACATTACCAATACCGGGCGTCCTGGCCCAGTGTTGATTGATTTACCCAAAGACGTCACATCCGCTCCCTTCACCGGAGACACTCTTGATCCTAAAATGGATATCCCGGGCTATCAAGTTGCTGGGAAAGGCAATCTCGCTGACATTAAGAAAATGGCCAAAATGTTTAAAGGCGCTAAGCGTCCTATTCTTTTGGTGGGGCATGGCGCGGTTATTTCTAGGGCCGGAGAAGCGATTAAACAATTGGCGTACAAATTAAATGCTCCTGTCACGAATACTCTTTTAGGCAAAGGGGAATTTCCGGAAACGGATCCTCTCTCTTTAGGGATGTTAGGGATGCACGGGACTGCGTACGCGAATTTAGGCCTGACCCGTTGCGATTTGATTTTGTCGATCGGTTCGCGCTGGGACGATCGGGTCAACGGGAACCCCGCTAAGTTCTGTATCGGCGCTAAAAAATTACACATCGATATTGATGAAGCCGAAATCGGCAAAATTTTGCAACCCGACGCTTATTGCATCGGCGATGCCCGCTTGATTGTGGAAGAATTAGTCAAGCACGTCGAACCTTGCGACACCAACGAATGGCTTGCGGAGCTAAATAGCTACAAGAAAAAACATCCTCTTAAATTTAAGACAGACAAAGGCTTGAGCGCGCAGTACGTGCTGCATGAATTGCAGGAATTGACTCAAGGCCGGGCCATTATCTCTACAGATGTGGGTCAACACCAAATGTGGTCAGCGCAATTTAATTTATCCATCAACGGCCGCAAATGGATCTCTTCCGGTGGGGCTGGCACCATGGGGTTTGGGTTCCCGGCGGCGATCGGCGCGCAATTCGGCTGTCCTAATGATTTAGTCGTGGCGGTCGTTGGTGACGGCGGATTTCAAATGACATTGTATGAATTGGCCACCGTGTTTATTCACAAACTTCCTGTTAAGGTGTTGATTATCGATAACAAGTATCTAGGCATGGTGCGTCAGTGGCAAGAACTCTTCTTTGATAATCGTCTTTCCGGCGTCGACCTTGAAGGTAACCCCGATTTTGTGAAGCTCGCCGAAAGTTATCACGTCAAAGGCGTGCATATTGATAAGCCTGAACACGCGCGTGAACGTTTAAAAGAAGCGTTGGACTATAAAGGCCCTGTTGTGATCTGGGCTGAAGTTATTAAAGAAGGCAATGTGTTCCCGATGATTCCGGCGGGGAAATCGGCTTATGAGATGATCATCGAGCCTCCTAATGCATCGCAAAAGTTAGAGAAACCAACGGGGAGCACATAAATTTGTGAATGGGGTCAACATCTACGATGCCAGCGTCGTTAAACGTTCGACTTAGACGAAGCAGGTATCGTAGACATTCAACGAATAACAAGTGGGTTTCGTAAAATGTTTAAGCAAAAACAGAATCCTAATATCCACACTATCAGCATCCTCGTTGCCAACAAGCCTGGTGTCTTGGTGCGTTGCGCGCAGGTCTTTGCCAGACGGGGGTTTAATATTGATGCCCTGGTTGTTTCGGCGACGGTTAATCCCGAATTTTCCCGGATGACCATCACCGCTCAGGGCGACCCGGGGACCCTCGATCAGATTATTAAGCAAACTTCTAAATTGGTGGATGTGACTCATTGCAGTGAACATACGGGCATTGATTCGATTGACCGCGAATATGCGCTGGTGAAGATTAAACACTCTCCTTCCTCTAAAATTGCCCTCAACAAAATCCTCAAGAAGTTTCATGCCAACGTGATCCGCACTGAAAAAGGCGTGGCCATTATTGAACAATCAGGAACGACCCAAGAGCTCGATGAACTTGAAGGGCTTTTAAAAAAGTTTGGGATTATTGAAATGGTCCGTTCCGGGAAGCTCGTGATGGTTAAGGGCCGGCAAGCCACCTAATAGATCGCAGCTCACAGATGGTAGTTCGTAGGAAAATAAAATTTGTTATTTTTAGGCTAAGAACTACGAGCTTTTTTGTCGCCCAAACTGCACGGTAGGATTTTGGGAAGTTCTTTCGGCGGCAAGATGACCATCGCCACTTCAATTTCCTTCTCGGTGTGTTCGATTGAAGTGATTTGGCAGCGATTTTTGTCGTACTCCACATTGTCGATCCCTAAATACTGAGCGATCGCACACCGTAACGCCTCCCATTCAAGATATAGAATGAACTGTGCTTCTTCTCCCTCTGCTTTTAATTCAGTAACTAAGGTGTTGAATGACGTTTGAACGATGTCGCGCAGCTCTCGGCCAACGCAATAGCGAGAGAATCCTGTATCCGCGGTGATTTCCCGTCCACAGGTGATTTTGGCGAAATCAAAGGAAATAAACCGGTCGTCGTGATCGATACAGAAGGCAATACTGGATGAAGAATCGGAACAAGGCATTTGATGGTCCTTTTTAAAGTCACTAGTCGGCCGGTCGCTAGTGGCCAGTGATGGACTTAGTATATTAAAACTAGGATTATTTGACAAGCTTTGTTTTGGACAAAGGGAATATGGGCGGTTTTTACTAGCGATGGGAGACGGTCGATCCCTTGAAATCGCTTTGCGATTTCAAGGATTAAATCCCGGGAAGGCGAAGCCTTCCACGGGACTGGCGACTAATGACTACTTCAACGCCCCGTCCCTAAAGGGACTCCGCTTTGGAATTACCATTCCAAGGCTCCGCCGGTTTGATATTCCGTGACGCGGGTCTCGAAGAAATTTTTTTCTTTCTTTAAATCGATGACTTCACTCATCCAGGGGAACGGGTTTTCGTAGCCGTACTGTTTAGGCAAGCGCAGGCGCTCGAGCCGGCGGTCGGCAATGTAACCGATATATTCTTTGACGGTTTGAGTGTTCAGCCCCAAAATCCCTTTGGGCAGGCACTCTTCGATGTATTGCCATTCAAGTTTGACGGCGTTCTTAATAAAATCAACAATTTGGCTTTTAAATTTGTCGTCCCAAACATGGGGATTTTCATCGATAATTCCGTTGATCAGCTCCAGGCCAAAATTCATGTGGATGCTTTCATCCCGCAGAATGTATTGGATCTGTTCGCACGTCCCCGGGATGCGGTTTTGCCGGCCGAACGACAGCATCGTGACAAACCCGCTGTAAAAGAAAATTCCTTCCGTAATTCCGTAAAACCCTACAAGATTTTTTAAAAATTTCTGCAGGCCTTCTTTGGTGCGGATGTTGAGGCTCGTGTCAAGGACGCCATCGGTGCAGGACATGGTGTATTCATCTTTGTTGTAAATCGCATCAACTTCCCGATACATATTGAACATTTCTCCCTCATCCAAGGACAACGATTGGACGATGTATTGAAAGGCATGGACATGGATGGCTTCTTCAAAGGCTTGGCGCAAGAGGTATTGGCGGCATTCGGGGTTATCAACGAGCCGATAGACAGCCAAGACGAGATTGTTCCCAACAAGTGTCTCTGCCGTGGCAAAGAATCCAAATGTGCGTTTAATGACGTGGCGTTCTTCTGGCGTAAATCCTTTGGGGTCCTTCCATTGTTCGATGTCGCGCTGCATGGAGACTTCCGAAGGCATCCAGTGATTGGCGCAGCCATCTAAATAATAATTCCACGCCCATTTGTATTTGATGGGCACCAGTTGATTGCAATCGACCGTACGGTCGTTGTTGATCAGCTTTTTGTTATCTGCAGTGACTCTATCTTTAGATTTGCGTATACAAGAATCAGTCATGTTGGCTCCTTTTAATAGTCGCCAGTCTCCAGTCGTTTGTTGACAGATTTTTGGCTACTGGCGGCTGACCACTGGACACTGCTTTACTGACACGCTTCGCAATCTTCTTTCGGTAACGCGGTCGGCTTTGCCGGTGATTGTTCCGTTCCTGTTACCCGGCCAAATTCATCGCGTTCCCGTTGCCCGACGACATTTGTATATTTCGTAATGTCGACCGTGCTTTTTTCAATCCGCGTGGCGCTCATGGAGCGTAAATAATAGGTCGTTTTCAAGCCCTTCTCCCACCCGAGCATGTACATGTCGCTGACCTTCTTGCCGTTGGGTTTAGCTTGATAAAGGTTCAAGGATTGGCCCATGTCGATCCATTTCTGGCGGCGGCTCCCGGCTTCAATCAGCCATTCGTATTCGATCTCAAAGGCGGTCGCGTATTTACGTTTTAGATTTTCCGGGATCCGCGGGATTTCCTGCACGCTGCCATCAAAATATTTAAGGTCATCGATCATTTCTTTGTCCCAAAGGCCTAATTTTTTCAGGTCGCGGACGAGAGATTCATTAATGACCGTAAATTCACCGGAAAGGTTGCTTTTGACGAAAATATTCTTGTATTGCGGTTCAATCGATGCGGTCACGCCCACAATATTGCCGATTGTGGCTGTCGGGGCGATCGCCATGATTAGGCTGTTACGGATCCCATGTTGTTTTAACGCTTGGCGGATGGGCGTCCAGTCCATGCGTGCACTGCGGTCAACATCTAGGTGCCCTCCCCGTTCTTTTTCCAATAGGTCTAACGTGTCGATCGGCAAAAGCCCGCGGTCCCATTTTGATCCTCGATAGCTCGAGTAGGCCCCGCGTTCCTTGGCCAATTGAATGGACGTTTCGATGGCATAATACGAAATTGCTTCCATGCTTAGATCGGCGAATTCCATCCCCTCTTGGGATGCATACGAAATATTTTGGATGTAGAGCGCGTCTTGAAAGCCCATGATGCCGAGCCCAATGGGACGGTGCTTGGTATTCGCCGCCTTGGCTTCAATTGTGGGATAAAAATTAATATCAATGACATTGTCCAGCATGCGCACGGCGGTATGAATGGTTTCGCGCAAAAGGGCTTGATCGAGCCCTTGAGGCGTTGTGTGTTTGGCTAAATTGGCCGAGCCTAAGTTGCACACGGCTGTTTCTTCTTTCGAAGTGTTCAGAAGGATTTCCGTGCACAAGTTCGAGCTGTGAACCACCCCGACATGGTCTTGCGGAGAACGGATATTGGAAGGATCTTTCCAGGTGATCCACGGATGGCCCGTTTCAAAAAGCATGTTGAGCATTTTGCGCCACAACGTAATGGCCGGGAGCACTTTAAAATGCTTGATTTTGCCTTCCTGCGCCCGGGCTTCGTATTCTTTGTAGCGGCGCTCAAATTCCTGCCCAAAAATATGATGCAGATCAGGAACGTCATTGGGCGTAAAAAGCGTCCAATTGGCGTTTTCTTTGACGCGCTTCATAAATAGGTCTGGGATCCAATTAGCCGTATGCATATCATGCGTCCGGCGACGGTCATCTCCAGTGTTCTTGCGCAATTCGAGGAATTCTTCGATATCTAAATGCCAAACTTCCAAATAGGCGCACATGGCCCCTTGGCGTTTTCCCCCTTGGTTGACGGCTAAGGCTGTGTCATTCGCCACTTTAAGAAAGGGGATGACCCCCTGGCTTTTGCCGTTGGTCCCTTTGATGCGCGATCCCATGGAACGGACATTGGTCCAATCATTGCCTAACCCCCCGCTCCATTTAGAGAGCATGGCGTCGTCTTGAATGCATTTGAAAATGTGACAAAGATCGTCGTCAACCGTTGTGAGAAAACAGGATGATAATTGCGAATGTTTTGTCCCGGAATTAAATAAAGTCGGCGTGGAAGAGGTGAACCGAAAAGTCGAAAGAATATTGTAGAATTCAACGGCGCGTTCGTTTTTTTGAACTCCCTCTCTTTTCGCCAATCCCATGGCCACTCTCATCCAGAAAATTTGCGGTAATTCTAAGCGTTGGTCCTGCCAATGGATAAAATAACGGTCGTAAAGCGTCTGTATCCCCATGTAATGAAACAAAAAGTCGCGTTTGGGTTGAAGAGAATGGCCTAATTTCTTGAGATCAAATTGCAAAAGGTCCGGGCTTAACAGCTCTAATTCAACGGCCTTGTGGATGTATTTTTCAAAATAAATCGGATACTCCATTTTAATGCCTTCAAAACTGGCTGAGTGCCCGAGGGCTTCGTGATATGCTTTAAGAAGGAGCAGGCGTGCCGCGACAAACGCATAATCAGGCTCAACTTCAATAAACGACCGGGCGGCCATGATATTGGCGCTGGCGATCTGATCTTCCGTCATGGCGTTGAAATAGTTTCTAAAGGATTCTTTGAAGATTTTTTCGGTGGAGACGTTTTCAAGGCCTTGGCAGCACGTTTCGATTTGGAAACGAATCTCTTCAAGATTGAGCGTTCGCTGTTGGCCGGCCGTGTCTGTGTAAGAGATTTTTTGAGCCCAATCAAAGGAAACATCAGCGGCTTCACTGAATTTTTGAGCTCGACGGGCACGGGCGCGTTGTTCGCGGTACAAAATGTATCCTCGGGCAACTTCATGATACCCTGCCTTCATCAGGTTCCTTTCAACCAAATCCTGGATGTCTTCGATATTAATGCATTTTCCGTTGGGCCACAGCGTACGGATTTCAGCAACGACGTTGGTGGAGACCTCACGGGCTTTATTCAGTAATGTTTCGGTTAAGATACCGTTATTGTGGGCGCAAAATGCTTTAGCAATGGCTTCGGTAATTTTTTCGGGCTTGAAGGAAACGACTTTCCCATCACGTTTGGTGGTGGAATATAAATCAAACAAGGCACGGCGGGTCGCATGCTGCTTACGGTAATTGGCATAAAATTCCGCCACTTCTTTAAAGCTGTTTTCATACAATTGACGAATGACTTCATCTTGGATTTCTTCAACGGTCAAATGATCTTTGAGTAGCGACCGTTCACTTAACACAGACAGGACGCGTTGAGTGACTTTTTCCACGCTGCGCGCTGTTTCAATCGACAAATCAGCTTCCCGCGGGAGATTTTGGTATTCCTTGAAGGCATTGCTGATGGCTTTTTTGATGCGGATGTCGTTAAAGGCAACAACTTGTCCGTTCCGTTTTTTAACTTTTGTGGTGAGTAGTCCTGTCGATGAATTTTGTGGCATATGTCCCCCTGGGCAAAAGATGAAACACCCCGTTAAAGAATATTTTTCTTAACGGGGCTAAATGGTTAAACAATAAAATTTATTAACCCCGAAGGGCAGAATACCACGGGCTTGCCCGTGGATGAATGGCTTTTCGCCCAAAGGGCGTCGAGCGAAGCTCGAAATGTGGAAACA
>JAGVNC010000011.1 GCA_020053475.1 Candidatus Omnitrophota bacterium
CTCAAATCGTTCAATCTCAAAGAAAGGAGCTTTTTGCTAAAATCTTTCAATCAAACTGAACTCTCTTACTCAGGCTCATCTATTGACTGGAAAAGACTACAAGGATAGATGGGATAAAGAAGTGAGTTAGTCCTGGGCTCGAACAGTCCTCGCTCGATAGATTTCTCTAAATGAGTTAGTCGTATTATCACCGAGCGAGTTCCGCAGGCCGCCAATCGGCCGAGGACTGTCTGAGCGAATGATAATACGGCTAACTCACAGAAGAAATCTATCGGCTGCGGAACTCGCCAGGACTAACTCACTTCTTTATTTAAGATTTTAATTTTTGGCAGTATATTGGAACATCGCTTCGAGGCAGGTGTGGGCTCTGCGGCGCACAGATTCGGGGATGACGACGCGGTCACGATCCAGCGGATTTTTTAGAACACGCAAAATGTCTTCTAACCGGTTGGATTTCATGTAGCGGCACAGCGTGCAGGAGCCGACAATCTTTTTGTCCGGGAATTCGACTTCCAGCCGTGATGACAGCCCGCATTCGGTCAGCATCAAGAATTCCTTGGCATCGGTCTCTTTCATGTATTTGAGGATCTGGGACGTACTGCCCACGTAATCGGAATTTTCGCAAACTTTCGGCGCACATTCCGGATGGCTGACGATTTTGGCGTTGGGGTATTCGGTGCGGATTTTGAAAATCTGTTCGGTGCCGTATTCTTCGTGGACGTAGCATGTCCCGTGATAATAACGGATCTCTTTTTTGAGGCCGCGTCGTTTCATTTCCGCATCCAAATTCATTCCCATAAATTTGTCAGGCAAGAAGTAAATTTTTTCATTGGGAATTCTTGCGACGATGTCGTAGACATTGGCGGATGTGACGCACACATCGCATTCCGCTTTCACTTCAGCGGATGTATTGACGTAGCAGACAAATGTGTAGCCGCTAAATTCTTTGCGCAATCCACGGACATCTTTGGCATTGATCGAATCCGCCAGTGTGCACCCATCGAGCAGTCCGGGGATTAACACTTCCTTATCGGGATTGAGAATTTTAGCAGTTTCGCCCATAAAGCGCACCGCGGCAAACACAATGATGCCGGCCTTTGTTTCCATCGCGTTTTTGCTTAGGCCGTACGAATCGCCGGCAAAGTCGCCAACGCCGTAAAGAATCTCAGGGCTCACATAAGAATGCACGAGAATGACCGCATTCTTTTCTTCTTTGAGCTCATTGATTTCGTTAATCAATGGAACGAATTCTTCGCATTTTTTGTAGGAATACGTGCACACGCTTCCCCCGACCTTGATATTTTTCAAGATTTTATAGAGTTGGTCGGCGGTTATTTTGGATTTGGTTAGCATAATTTTGAAATTCGAAATCCGAAGCACGAAATACGCCCGCCCCGCCGCTTCGCGGCTAAATGCCGCGGGCCGGGGAAACAAGTCCAAAGCACTAAAAAACAGAAGGTTCAAAACGGTTTATAACGTTTAAACTTTTGAATTTTAATGTTGTTTCGGATTTCGGATTTCGTGCTTCGAATTTAGAACCTCACTATATCTCATCTATTAGAGAAAATCAATAGGTGTGCGTTAGCAAAGAAACCACCTTTCCCTTGAGCGCATGCGGTGTCGCGCCATGAATCTTGACGTCTAAAAAATCCCCTTTGCGGTAAGGGCCTTTAGGCACAATCACCAGTTTGTTCCCATCGGTGCGGCCGGCATAAAATTCACCTGTTTTGGTGGCGTTCTCTTCATCCAGCAGAATCGTCTGCGTTTCACCGATGTGCGCTTCATTTTTCTTTAATGTAATCGCCATCTGCATTTCTTGAAGGCGCGTGATGCGTTGTGTCTTGACGTCCGCGCTAATGTCGTCAGGAAATTTGCGCGACGCCATTGTTTGCTTTCGTTCAGAATATTTAAAGATGAATGCCGTATCGAACTCCACTTCGCGCATCACTTTCATTGTGTCTTCGAATTCGGCTTCGGTTTCCGAGGAGAACCCAACGATCACGTCCGTTGTCAGCGCGGCGTTGGGGATCAATCGGCGTGTTTTCTCAACAAGTGCTAAAAATTCTTCCTGCGTGTAGGTGCGGTTCATCAAATCAAGAATACGATTGTTGCCGGATTGCAGGGGCAAATGAACGCTCTTACAGGCCTTGGGATTGTCGGCGATCACTTGAAGAAGTTTGTCGGGAAAATCTTTGGGATGCGGCGAGGTAAAGCGAATGCGTTCGATTCCATTGACGCGGCTGACGGCCTCAATCAAATCCGCAAAATCGCGTTCGCCGTCGTTGTAAGAATTCACGTTCTGGCCCAAGAGCGTCACTTGTTTAAACCCTTCGCCTGTCAGGCGCTTGACTTCCTCAACAACATTGTCGACCGAACGGCTGCGCTCCCGTCCGCGCGTGTACGGGACGACACAAAACGTGCAGAAATTATTGCACCCGCGCATGACCGAAACCCAGGCGTTGACACCCTTTTCATGCTGCGGATAAATATCGGAATACGTTTCGAATTCGGAAAGGGTAACGTCGTATATTTTGCGTCGCTGGCGACTAGCGACTGGCGACTGGCAACTATCTGTCAGTTGTTTGTACTGAAGCGCCTCTTCGATTAAATCAGGCAGCCTTTTATAACTATCCGGCCCGGCGATGAAATCAATTTTTAAATTGCGGGCCTCGAATAATTCTTTGCGGAGGTTCGTCGCCATGCAACCTAAAATGCCGATCATCGGCCCATCCATCACATCGCGCTTAGTCAGTTTCGGCAATTTGGGATCAAGGGATTGATTGAGGGCATTGAGTTTCTTGCGGCGATTATTGCGGATCTCGTGCACGCGGCCGTACACTTTGCGGTGCGCGTTTTCACGAATCGCGCATGTGTTGAGCATGACGATGTCAGCGTCGTCTTCAGTGGACACAAACGCATAATTCGCCTTGGCCAAAACGGCCTTAATAATCTCCGTGTCGGCGACGTTCATTTGGCAGCCGTAGGTTTCGATAAAGATTTTGTTTTGGGTAGGTTGGTTAATCATAAACCCCACATTCACTAATTCAAAGGCATACTCTTTTTGGTTTCAAATGGAAAAATCTTATTTATCCAATCTTCTGTTACTTTATCAATTCCATTTTTGATATCTGACGCTTTGTTTTCCAGTCCTTTGAATGTTTCATTTTGAAGGCTTAGTTCTGATATTTCTGACAAATTCACGGTTTTGAAATGGTCTAAAATTATATCCTCGATATCTCGGTGTGCTTTTTTGAGGAGTTTTTCAATCTTTTCTTTTTCATTTCCTGCTAACTCACTTTGTGCCTGAATAAATAAGCCACTTTCTAACATGTTCCGTGTATTAAAGTCACTTGCTAATCGACCACTGTTGACAGGATATGTGTTTCTTATTTCATCGAGAGATACCGACACGTCTTCAAGAATACGATTTATCTTAACTTTATCAACTTTAATTTGAGCTTGCCTATCTTGAACTTCTGGAGCTGATTGTATTGTGATTTTATCTCTCCCAACAATGTCTCCCCCTGCTGTTAAGTTTTGGGTCGTTTCTTTGAAAGTAGTTTCTCCTTTTGATGATGGAGAAGCTTGAATATGAGCTGACCATAATTGAAAAATACCATATATTAATGCTCCTACCCACGCTGCCGTTATTGCTGGATTAATATTATAGCTTTTGTACCAAGCACAAAATATGCGTATGGGATTAGGTATAATAAATTTACTTTGTTTAAGCTTTTCCTGCGAGGGGATTGTTTGTTTTTTAAATGTTTCGTCCTCTTTATAGATCATTCCTGCTTCTATTGTTTTATTGGATCTTCTTAAATTTAATGAATCATATTTTTCGTTCAACTTCTGCTTAAGCTCTTTAACGGAAATATTGTCTTTAAATTTATTAACCCCGAAGGGCAGAATACCACGGGCTTGCCCGTGGATGAATGGCTTTTCGCCCAAAGGGCGTCGAGCGAAGCTCGAAATGTGGAAACA
>JAGVNC010000007.1 GCA_020053475.1 Candidatus Omnitrophota bacterium
ATAATAATTTTAAGCTCTCAGGAAGCTTAAGGAATTAGGACATTTTTATTTTGGTAGAACTAGGACATTTTAATTTTGGTTTGACACGTTTTATAAATTAGATTGACAAACCAGCCGTTTATCATTATATTAATACTTTAAAATATTCATAAGTCTTTCCAAATACATCAGTTTCGTGCTTATTTTGATTAATATTTATATTATTTATATTGAATAAGAAAGGGTGATGGAATGGCAGAATGGATTGGGATAGGCAGGCGAGCCAGGCGTTGTTACGGGTTTGACGAAATCGCGCTCGTTCCGGGAAGCGTAACGATTAACCCTAACGAAGTCGATATCAGCTGGAAGATCGCGGATAAAACATTTCAAGTCCCGATCCTGGCGGCCGCGATGGATGGCGTTGTCGATGTCAATTTTGCTGTTGCAATGGGGACAATGGGGGGAATTGCCGTTTTGAATTTGGACGGCATCCAAACCCGCTATGAGAACCCCAATGAAGTGTTAGGCCAAATCGCCAGTGCCTCCGTGGATGAGGCGACCCAATTTGTTCAAAGTGTCTACTTAACGCCTGTCAAAGAAGAGCTCATCGCCAAACGGATCCACGAAATTAAATCGAAGAATGTCCCTGTCGTTGCCAGTTGTATCCCTCAAAATGCCAAACGTTATCATGCCGTTGCCCAAGAAGCCGGCTGTGATATTTTTATCGTCCAATCGACCGTCGCGACGGTGCGTCATATCGCCACGGAATATAAAGTCCTTGATCTGGAAAAATTTTGTCAAAGCTCTAACATCCCTATTATTTTGGGGAATTGCGTGACGTACGACGTTGCCCTAGAACTCATGGAAATCGGCGCGAGTGGGCTGTTGATCGGGATCGGCCCGGGAGCCGCGTGTACCACGCGCGGTGTGTTAGGGATCGGGATTCCGCAAGTCACTTCGACCGTTGATGCGGGGGCGGCACGCGATTATTATTTCAAGCGCCGGGGAAAATATATCCCGATGATTACCGATGGAGGCATGCGCATCGGCGGAGAGATTTGTAAAGCGTTTGCCGCCGGAGCTGACGCGGTCATGGTCGGTTCGGCGTTTGCCCGCGCTCAAGAAGCGCCCGGCCGCGGCTATCATTGGGGCATGGCAACGTCGCACGCCAATCTGCCGCGAGGGACCCGTGTTCAAGTCAAAACATCGGGGTCGCTCAAAGAAATTTTGTTTGGCCCGGCGCGCGTCGATGACGGTTCACAAAACTTGATCGGGGCGTTACGGACATCCATGGGGTCATTAGGGGCTAAAGATATTAAGGCGATGCACGATGTCGAAATCATTATCGCTCCTTCGATTCAGACTGAAGGAAAAGTTTTTCAAGTCGGTCAACGCGTGGGAATGGGAAAATAACATCCGGATCCTTTCTTGCCGGAAGTAAAGGTGGAGTCGATGGCTAAAGCAAAAAAAAGCAAGAAAGTCAGTCGTAAAAAATTTTCCGTAAAGAAATCCAAAAAGAAAGCCCAACGGCCGATGGGATTAAAACGGCGCGCCCGCGTCGTTGGGAAAAACCGCATGGGCCGTTTGCCGCGATTTAAGAAATTAAAAAGCCGCCTTGGCATTCCCATTCAAGTGACAAAAGTCCGCACCAAAGATGTGGTCTTGGTCCTGGATTTTGGATCCCAATACACTCAACTAATCGCCCGCAGGATCCGCGAAAATAAAGTATTCAGTAAAATCGTTCCCTACAATATTTCCGCTGAAGAGATCCAGGAAATCAAGCCCAAAGGCCTTGTGTTCTCCGGTGGGCCCATGAGCGTTTACGATAAAGGCGCGCCTCACCCCAAAAGGGAGATCTTTAAATTAGGGATTCCGATTTTAGGGATCTGTTACGGGATGCAGGTCATCACCGAATTAATGGGAGGGAAAGTCGAGGCCAGTAAAGAACGTGAATTCGGCCGCGCGGAACTCTTCATCGACAGCAATAAAGATTTATTTGCCAATATGCCGTCCAATTTGACATGCTGGATGAGCCATAGCGATCAAATCAAGAAGCTGGCGCCGGGATTTGTGCCCATCGGCCACACGCTCAATGCCCCGATCGCGGCGTGCGCCAATCGCCAAAAAAAGATTTTTGCCGTCCAATTCCATCCGGAAGTCGCGCACACGCAGCGCGGGTCGCAAATTTTACAGAATTTTTTGTTTCACGCCTGCGGATGCCTGCCGCGCTGGACCATGGATAAATTTATTCATGCCACCGTCAAGCAGCTCAGGGACCAAGTCGGCAATAAAAAAGTCATTTTGGGATTAAGCGGGGGAGTGGATTCATCCGTTGTGGCCATGATGTTGAACAATGCGATCGGGAAAAGGTTGCAGTGTATCTTTGTGGACAATGGGCTTTTGCGCAACAATGAAGCCTCGACCGTGGAGAGGACGTTCAAAGGCCACTTTAACATGAACATGGTCACCATCGACGCCCGAAAACGGTTTATCGCTCGCCTCAAAGGGATAACCGACCCCGAAGAAAAGCGCATGATCATCGGCGATGAGTTCGCCAAAGTGTTCGTCGAAAAAGCGAAGAAGGTGAAGGGAGTAGATTTTTTGGCGCAAGGGACGTTGTACCCGGACGTCATTGAGTCTTATTCTCCAACCGGCGGCCCTTCGGCGAAGATCAAAACGCATCACAATGTCGGCGGACTACCGAAAAATTTAAAGTTGCAATTAATCGAGCCGTTACGCGAGTTGTTTAAAGACGAAGTGCGTGTCATCGGCAAGCATTTAGCATGTCCGGACAGTATCCTTAAACGTCAGCCGTTCCCAGGGCCGGGTTTAGCCATTCGGATTATTGGCGAGGTCACGGTGGAACGATTGGATATTTTACGGATGGCCGATGAAATCGTCTTGGATGAAATTAAAAAGGCCGGCTTGTACAACGACATTTGGCAATCATTTGCCGTCCTTCTTCCCGTAAAAACCGTCGGTGTCATGGGCGACCAGCGCACGTACGAAAATGTCATCGCCATCCGCTGCGTCAATAGCGTTGATGGGATGACGGCCGATTGGGTCCAGCTCCCGTATGAAGTGATTGGCAAAATGTCCAACCGCATCATCAATGAGGTGAAGGGCGTCAATCGCGTTGTGTACGATGTCAGCTCCAAACCTCCCGCCACCATCGAGTGGGAATAGCCATTTAAGTCGAGCCGTTGACTCGTTCATATCAAATAGATCTCTGATGAACGTGGGTATTCAGAAACGAGGCCAATTTTCTATTATTAAAGTGAGAAAAAATAAACTACTCAAATAAGAATTTTTATGGCATAATTACTAACATGAATACTACTTTATTTGACAGATCCGGCCGTTTATTTGCTAACCCTTCCTTTGTTGAAGGCATGAGCAGAACTTTTGACATCCTGGGCAATCAGGATATTTATAATGAAGATTTAACCCCGGAAGAAGCTGATCGTAAAGCGTTGTTCAGTGATTGGGCTTCCGTGGGTGATCACCTCATTTCGGCTGCTGAGAAATTTACTGCTGATGTCAGAGAATAATCCACAAGCACGAAATACGCCTTCCAATCTTAAAGTAGCCACTTATACAGAAATCAGTGGCCCCATCCCAGCTCCACAGATATTACAACAATATAATAGTATTGTTCCTGGCGCGGCAGAACGTATTATTCGTATGGCCGAAAAACAATCAGATCATCGAATGTACTTGGAAAGAAAAGTTATTGATTCAGGTATTCTTAAGTCTTATTTCGGGATGATTATTGCGACGGGTATTGCTGTTTATGGCCTATATATTGCAAAAGAGATATCGATCAATGGAAATCCATGGGCAGCTGGTATCATTGCAGCTTTAGATTTAGGAGGCCTGATATCAGTAGCCATATACAATGGATTAGTTCAAAAAAAAGAACGAGAAAAGCGGCGAGAAACTTCCTCAACTACACCTGCTTCTAAAAAGAATTAGATCAGTTTAATATAATCCATCGATTGCCAGATGATGTGATTGAAGAAAAAGACACGCCCTCTCGATCCTGACAGCTTATGATCTTTCATACAACTTACGCCAAATTGTTGGCTCGTTTGTAAAATTCTTATTTAGAATACCACAATATGACTTCCAGTGAATTTGTTCATCTGCACGTCCACGCTCAATCAGTCTATTTTAATAATAGATTTTGCAATTATCCAATGTTATACTTGAAACAAAGAGGTGATCAAGAATGACACAGCTATTGGAAAAAGTATTTGCTGAAGCCGGAAAGCTTTCTGAGGTGGAGCAAAATGCGCTAGCCAAGTGGATGCTTAAGGAGCTTTCTTCTGAAAAACGTTGGGACAAAGTATTCGCTGAATCCGAAACTGCCTTGGAAAAATTAGCTGATGAAGCCTTGGCTGAACATAAGAAAAAAACGACACGCCTCCTTGATCCTGAAAGTTTATGATTTCCCGTACAACTGAGCGCTTCAGAAAAACTTTCGCGGCGCTGCCGAAAAAAGTTCAAACCCAGGCTAAAGAGGCTTACAGTCAATTCAGACAAGATCCTTTCTACCCAAGCCTTCGGTTTAAGCGTGTCCACTCTACAAAGCCAATTTACTCAGTTCGGATTAATGTTGAATATCGTGCCGTTGGGATCCAGGATGACAATGTGATGGTTTGGTTTTGGGTTGGGGCACACGATGATTACGCCAAATTATTGGCTCGTTTGTAGGTCTTTTATTTAGAATATCACAATATGACTTCCAGTGAATTTGTTCATCTGCACGTCCACACCCAATACAGCCTGCTGGATGGCGCCTGCCGGATCGATGATCTCGTTAAAAAAGCTGCCCAATTAAACATGCCGGCCTTAGGCATGACCGACCACGGCAACATGTTTGGGGCGATCGATTTTTATCAGGCGGCGACTAAGCAAGGCATTAAGCCGTTGATCGGTTGCGAAACGTACGTGTGCATTCAAGGCAGCCGTTTGGACAGGACCCTGCGGCGGGGGAATGTCTCGCATCTTGTCCTGTTCGCCCGCAATCGAGAAGGATATCAAAACCTCCTTAAATTAATTTCCAGTGGATATTTGGAAGGGTTTTATTACAACCCGCGCCTCGACAAAGAGATTTTAAACAAGCATTCGAAGGGGCTTTTGTGTATGTCCGCTTGCCTTAAAGGTGAAGTGGCGGGGCTTCTCCTGGAAGGAAATTTTAACGCCGCCCTCAAAGCCGCTGACGATTTCAGCCAGATTTTCGGGCCCGGGAATTTTTATTTAGAAATCATGGACCACGGGCTTAAGGAACAAAAGATCGTCAATGAAGGGTTGTTGAAAATCGCGCAACAACTCAATTTGCCTCTCGTGGCCACCAACGATGTACATTATATCGAACCCTCCCAGGCCCACGCCCACGAAGCGCTTTTGTGCATCCAGACACAATCTGTCTTAAGCGATCCAAACCGCATGCGCATGCAGACCGAGCAATTTTATTTTAAAGACCCGTCGCTCATGAAAAAGGAATTTGGCTGGATCCCCAACGCGCTGAGTAACACGCTGGTGATCGCCGAAAAATGCGATTTGAAAATGGATTTTAACCAGATCCATTTGCCCCGTTTCGATCCGCCTCCCGGGAAAACAAAAGAAGACTATTTACGGGAACAATGCCAAGAGGGATTGAAGAAGCGCTACGCGAATGTGACGCCTGAAATCAAGCAACGCCTTGAGTACGAATTAAAAGTCATTGAGAAGATGGATTTTGCCAGCTATTTCTTGATCGTCTGGGATTTTATTAATTTTGCCCGCAGCCAGGGCATCCCCGTCGGGCCGGGGCGCGGTTCCGCCGCCGGCAGCATTGTCAGTTACCTGTTAGGGATTACGGATTTGGACCCGCTCAAATACGGGCTTCTGTTTGAGCGATTCTTAAACCCCGACCGTGCCGGGATGCCTGATATCGACATTGATTTTTGTTACGAACGCCGCGGGGAAGTCATTGATTACGTGACGAAAAAATATGGGGAATTAAACGTCGCCCAAATCATCACGTTTGGGACGATGCAGGCGCGCGCCGCCATCCGCGACGTGGGGCGCGTCATGGGCGCGGCGTACGCGGACGTCGACAAAATCGCCAAATTGGTCCCCAACGAATTGAATATCACGATCGAAGAGGCGCTCGCTAAGGAGCCGCAATTAAACAAACTTTTTTTAGAAGACAAGACTGCCGGGGAGATCCTTACGACCGCCAAAGTGCTGGAAGGGCTTAACCGCCACGCCTCGGTGCACGCGGCCGGGGTCGTCATTGCCGACAAGCCGTTGACGGAATACGTCCCGCTGTTTAAATCCAGCGACGGGCAAATCACCACGGGCTTTTCCATGAACGGGATTGCTAAAATCGGGCTTCTGAAAATGGATTTCTTAGGATTGCGCACGCTGACCGTTATCAGTGAAGCGGTTAAGTTGATCAAGAAAATCCACGGTGTCGACATTGATATTGCCAACATTCCGTTGGATGACCGCAAGACGTATGAGAATTTAGGGAAGGCCAATAGCTTTGGTATCTTCCAGCTGGAAAGCGCGGGGATGCGCGACCTGCTGAAAAAAAGCAGGCCGTCGGAATTCGAAGACATTATTTCTATTCTGGCGCTTTACCGTCCCGGCCCGATGGGAAGCGGGATGTTGGACGATTTCGTGAAACGCAAACGCGGTGAGGTCACAATCAAATATGACCATCCCAAATTGGAACCCATTCTTAAAGCGACGTACGGCATCATTGTGTATCAGGAACAAGTTATGCAGATCCCCGTGTCTCTGGCGGGATTTTCCATGGTCCAGGCCGACCACCTGCGACGGGCGATGAGTAAAAAAATCCCTGAAGTCATGGACCAGATGCGCAAAGACTTTGTGGTGGGATGTAAAAAAGTGAGCAATATCGATGAAGAAAAGGCTAATAAACTTTTTGATTTGATCGATTTCTTCTCGGGGTACGGCTTTAACCGCAGCCATTCGGCCGCTTACGCGATCATTTCCTACCAGACCGCTTATTTAAAAGCGAATTATCCTGTTGAATTTATGTGCGCGATCCTCAACAGCGAACGGAACAATACCGACAAAATCGTGGAGTATGTCAAAGAATCCGAGGCGATGGGGATCAACGTCCTGCCGCCGGAAATTAATTCCAGCCACAAAGAGTTTGCCGTGGTTGATCATCAAACAATTCGTTTCGGGCTGTTGGCGCTCAAGAATATCGGGTCGACGGCCATCGATTCCATCATCGCGGCCCGCGAGAAAGGGCCGTTCACCTCGATTTTTAATTTGTGCGAGCGTGTGGACCTGCGGCTGGCCAATCGCAAAGTGTTGGAAAGCTTGATCAAGTGCGGGGCCATGGACCAACTGGGGGGATTTCGTTCCCAGTTGACCGCCGCTGTTGATAAGGCGCTGGAATTAGGATCCAAAAATCAGAAGGAAAAAGCGTCGGGCCAGGTTTCGTTTTTCGATTTGCTGGGCAGCGAAGGGTCTTTTCAGAAGGAAACCGAAACGCTCCCCGATATTAGGGAATGGCCGCAGCCCAAAATCCTCGCGCATGAGAAAGAAATCTTGGGATTTTATATCAGCGGGCATCCGCTGGCCCATTACATGGTCGAAATCAAAGAATTCACCGATTATTCCACAGCGAATGTGCGCACGGCCGTCGACGGGCAGGAAATTAAAATGGCGGGCATCATCAGCCAGGTCAAATTAACAAGCACGCGCAAGACTAACGAACGCATGGCGATTTTAAGAGTGGAAGACATGGACGGGGACATTGAGGTCGTTGTCTTTCCCAAATCCTACGCCGAGTTAGCCGGACAAATTGAAGAAGGGAGAGTTGTGTTTGTGAAGGGCCGTGTCAGCCTGCGCGACGAAGCGCCCAAAATTATCGCCTCCGACATCAAAGACATCAAAGACGTTTACAATGCCATTAAAGCGATCAACGTCAATTTATCCCAGCTAGGAGAAGATGGATTGCTCAACCTGCGAAAAAAGTTAGCGAGTTTCCCCGGCAAAGTCCCTGTCTATTTAAACCTCGATACCCAAACCCGCAAAGGCGTGCAAATCCTTGTCGGGGAAGACCTCTACGTCTCGCCGAGCGAAGACCTCATGAACGAGATCAAAGAAATTGTGGGCCAAGAGAGCTTTAGCGTGCATATTTAAGGGCTATTAATCCATTGTCATAGGCAGCCCAATATAATCAAGTAGTTCGGTACGTGTTCCCGGAACTTTCGGATGACTTTAATTGCAGGATTTTTAAAAGATGGCTGTCCCATTCTTATGGGAGATCTCTTAATTTCTACCCCTGATAATTCGGACAAAGAGATAGTTTTTCCGACCATAGGAAAAATTTCAAGAAAACATTTTTCTAGGAGAGAATACAGGCCAACCGGTTTTTCTCAAAAAGTAAATCTTTTGAGCCCTAATCTGGCAATTGCATGGGCTGGTACGAAGCTTTATGCACAATGTTTCATACGCGAGGTTATGGAAGCTGGGTTACATAATAACCCAGCACGTGATGCATTGCAGGATGTATTTAAAAGAATCGAAGGTCAAGGCAAAGTTTCTATTATAGGTGTATATCGAAACGGAAAAGAAATGTGTCTTTTTGAATTTGGTTCTCAATCGGTCACTCTGCCTGATTCAAGTTTTGGATGGTTCAAGGCAATGGGCACCGGCTATGCTTCACTTTTAAAAACTGTTTCTACTTTAGAAAGCAATGTAACATCTGGTCAGCCAAATAAGCTTGAGAATGGGATATCTGTAGCAATAAATCTTACAGTGGCATTGCTCTCGCTAGAAGTTCAGACAGCAGTGCCACTAGAGAATCTTTATGGTGCTGGTTACGAAATATTGCATCCTTTGGGAAGTGGTTTAGCAAAGCTTTGTGATCTAACTTATTTATTTTGGCGAGAAGAAGAAGAAAGCTTCGGGGTCTGGAGGCTCATACCTTTTCCTTTTTTGGCATCCTGCTACTCCTATTATGAAGATGTCTTAATTATAAGAAGTGTTCGGCTATCATCAAACGGGCAGAGCGCTTCATGTAAAATCGAAAGTGATGAATTACATACAATTTTGCCGATATATCGATCTGTTCGTGAGGAAGAATTTGTTGGCTATGCGCCCGCTTCTCTTAATACCAAAAGAATGTGCAATATTTTTTTGTGGAGAAATTACTGTGGTGAGCAAGGAGCGTTTAGTAGTTATGGGTATTATGGGACGGGCTCGCCTCCCTTAATATGGACGAATGAATTTAAGGATAATCCTGGTATTGATATCAATAAGCAATTTGTTCAATCATCAATATCCATGATATTATCAAGGGCTTCCAGTAGGCCTCCCGAGGATTCCGGTGAGAATTCTGCTGTAATCTGGCTGTAATCTGGGACACATACCTGAACCTGAATAGAAAAATTTGACAAAATAGAATCAAACGATATACTTTAGATATCATCCCCCAATTGAAAAACAAAATCGAGAGGGGGATTTTTTATTAACCCCGAAGGGCAGAATACCACGGGCTTGCCCGTGGATGAATGGCTTTTCGCCCAAAGGGCGTCGAGCGAAGCTCGAAATGTGGAAACA
>JAGVNC010000037.1 GCA_020053475.1 Candidatus Omnitrophota bacterium
GGGAGTTGTATACAGCGAGTGTAGAGATTATTGCACGTAAAAAAGGCAATTTTAAGGTTCTCACTATTCCTAAAATTAGGCTTTACAACCCCGAAGGGATTGATTTGCCTCCACAGGAGGGTCTATCTGAGAAACATGCCGATGAGTTTGCCATCAGTAATCAAAGAGACAGGCAGGTTGAGACAATCGGAAATCCGGAAGTTATCACAAATAGTACCAGCAATTTATCTCAACAGAGTTTAATTGATCGGACCGAACGAATCCCCATGGTAGATAATTCTGTCTTTCGATTGCTCATATGGAGGGATATGTTTGCCAACTATATTAACGAGAAGCCATTGATTGGGTTTGATTTGGGGGAACCTCTACGGTCCATTAGCTTGGAGATCCTTGATCTGGGGAGGGGAGAGTGGAGCCGGGACGGCTGGATTTCTCCGCATAATTCGTATCTGCATATGCTTTATCGCGGAGGAATCATTGGTTTTATGTTGGTTGTTGGGATGTTTTCCCTTTGGGTTAAAATGGCTTATTCTTTTGTCCAGATGCGATCAGTGGCCGGCATATTATTGAGCGCTTCTCTTGTAAGTTGGCTTATAGCGGCTAACTTTGGTTTAATATTTGAATTACCTTATACAGCTATACCGATATGGAGTTTATATGGGGTGACATTCGGTTATTGGCGAAAAATGTGTGTATAGAATTT
The DNA here is from genome assembly GCA_020053475.1 of Candidatus Omnitrophota bacterium. Classification (GTDB taxonomy): domain Bacteria; phylum Omnitrophota; class Gorgyraeia; order Zapsychrales; family Zapsychraceae; genus JAGVNC01. The sequence goes on from JAGVNC010000037.1 coordinate 704, forward strand.
ACCCGTTCGCCAGAAGGCCACGGACTTGAAGTCCGTGGATGAATGGCAACAACCTTCTGGCTCAGGATTCCGCCCCACGAGCGGAAAAAGATTTGGTGCCACGAGTTTTAACCCGTGGGGTTCCACATCGTAACAGAAAAACGAAAAAAGAAGACATATTTTAATGATGATGAACCCGGATCATTCAATCAAAGTCAGTGTGATTATGACAACGTACAACTGCGAGCAATACGTCGCTGAAGCCATCGCAAGCATTCTTAAACAGTCGTTTAAGGACTTTGAATTTGTTATTGTAGATGATGGCAGCGGTGATCGGACGTTTGAGATTATTTCAAGCTTCCAAGATGCGCGGATTGTGCGGTTAAGAAACAAGCAAAATTTAGGACAGACAAGGTCGTTGAATGTTGGTATCCGTCATAGCCGGGGACGTTATATCGCCCGCATGGATGCTGATGATGTCTCTTATCCCGATCGGTTACAAAAGCAGATTGAATTTTTGGAAAAGAATCCCATGATTGCGATGGTTGGAAGTTCTGTGATCATAGAGCAAGAAGGTTGGAGGCCAAGGGCGTTCCGGGTTCCCACGGATCCTATTGATATAAAATGTTTTCTTGCCGTTTCCGGAGATTTATCTTTTTGGAGCATTGCCCATTCTACCATTGTTATTCGTAGAGAAGTGTTTGAAGAAAGCGGGCTGTATAACGAAGATCGGGGGGCTTCCCCTGGATATCCTCAGGATTATGATCTTTGGAGCAAGTTGTCCAGGAAATACTTATTTGCTAATATTTCCGAGCCGCTTTTAAGATACAGATTCCTCCTAAATTCAGATTCGAGAACTTTCGCGGATAAACAATTGGAAGAGCGATGGCGGATTAGCTACGAACGGATTAAATATTATTTCCCCGATGAGGACAATGGTCATTTAACGGCTTTAACCAACATGGTTGAATTCCGTCCACAAGCTTGTTCAAAGGACGGTAGTCTTGTTTTATCATTATTTGAGGATTATTTTCAGCGTTATATGGGCCAGTCTTATTCGAACAAAAAAGCCCAAAGGACAAGTCATTTATTAAGATTTTATTACATTCCCCAGCTATTTATTACAAATAAATTGTTGGCACTTTGTGTGATGCTAAAAATGTTTGTGACTTATCCAGGGTTTTTATTTGATGTCCGGTTTTATCGCAAGTGTTTGAAAGTCTTATTGTTTCAGCTTGTGCCAAGAAAATACCATTTATGTTTTATTACAAAATATTTGTCCTATAGATAAAATAATGCGTTTTTAAAAGTCGGAAGTATGGTGAAAGGAGAAAAAGGTAAAGGGATGAACTTAAAAGGGAAAAATATTTTAGTGACAGGGGCTGATGGGTTCATTGGAAGCCATTTGGTTGAAAAGCTCGTCCAAGAGGGGGCGCGCGTCCGAGCGTTTGTTTATTATAATTCCTTTAATTCGTGGGGATGGCTGGACACTTTTCCCAAAGCAACGTTAAAGAAATTGGAAATATTCAGCGGAGATGTCCGTGATCCAAACGGGATTTATAAGGCCATGGAGGGGATCGATGTCGTTTTTAGTTTGGCCGCCTTGATCGGGATTCCTTATAGTTATCATTCTCCCGATAGTTATGTCGATACGAACATTAAGGGGATCTTGAATATTCTTCAGGCCGCCCAAAAGCACAAGACGCAACGAATTATCCATACCTCGACAAGCGAGGTTTTTGGAACGGCTCAATATGTTCCGATGGATGAAAAACATCCTATTCATCCCCAGTCGCCGTACGCAGCGACAAAAGCGGCGGCTGATCAATTAGCGTTGTCATTCCATCGTTCTTTTGGAACCCCTGTTGTTGTGCTGAGGCCTTTTAATACGTTCGGCCCGCGGCAATCCGCACGAGCGGTCATCCCAACGATTATCAGTCAGATTTGTTCTGGGGCCAAGAAAGTCAAGCTCGGCAATATTCAAACAACCCGGGATTTTAATTATGTCACGAACACCGTCGATGCCTTTTTGGCTGTTGCCCAACATGACAAATGTGTTGGAGATGTGTTTAATGTCGGGATGAATTCTGAATTTTCCACAAAGGATTTGGTCTCCTTGATTGCCCACATTATGAAACGAAAAGTTACCATTGAGATCGATCGCCAACGGTTGCGGCCAGACAAAAGTGAAGTGGAACGCTTATTCTGTGATGCCTCCAAAATAAAGAAAGTTTGTCAGTGGCAACCCAAGGTTTCTTTAGAGAGCGGTTTAGAAAAAACATGCCAATGGTTTAAGAAGAATTGGCAATTGTATAAAACAGATATTTATAATGTGTAGATGTAGAAAACGATGAGAATTCTTATTGTCCATAATTATTATCAGCAAAGAGGCGGGGAGGACATTGTTGTTGAGACAGAAGCTAACCTGTTAACACAAAAAGGACACGATGTCCGATTGTGGGCAAGAAATAACAGCGAGTTTCCTTCGTTTAGTTTTTTGAAAAAAATTCAGACTCTTTGGAGAATGCCTTGGTCGACGGCCAGCTATAAGACGATGAAACAAATGGTCCGCGAGTTTCGTCCCGATATCGTGCATGTGCATAATACTTATTTTTTGATAACTCCGTCTATTTATTATGCCTGCCGGGAGGAACATGTTCCTGTTGTCCAAAGCATTTTTAATTATCGTTTAATTTGTGCTAACGCACTTCTTTTAAGAGATAGTCAGCCTTGTGATCTGTGTGTCCGGGGAAACCGCTGGAACGCCGTTAAATATGCCTGTTATGGCCAATCACGATTTTTATCGGGATTGGTGGTGCGCATGCAAAATACCCATTGGCGCAAGGGGACTTGGAAACAAATGATCGACGGCTATATTACAAGCAATGAATACAATCGCCAACAACATATCCTTGCGGGTATTCCGGCAGAAAAAATTCATTTAAAGCCTCATTTGATTGATCTCCCACAGCTGTCTTCAGCAGGAAATGAAGGGTTTGCTTTTTATGTTGGACGATTGAGCCCCGAAAAAGGCGTGCGTGTTTTGCTAAATGCCTGGAAGGACTTGAGGGGGGTTCCTTTAAAAATTATGGGGGACGGCCCTCTCTTAGAAGAAACGCGACAATTTGTCGAACATCATCAATTAACGAACGTTGAAGTATTGGGCTATCGGCCGGATCAGGAATTTCAGCAATTGTTAAGTCAGGCAAGTCTTCTTGTTGTTCCGTCGATTTGTCATGATAATTTCCCTCGGACGATTGTTGAGGCGTATGCTTATGGTGTCCCGGTTTTAGCGAGCCGCTTGTCAGGCATCCAAGAATTTGTCCATGACAATAAAACAGGTGTCCTTTTTGAAGCAGGGAATGTACAAGATTTGGTTTCCAAGGCGCGATGGATGATGGGGCATCCTGACCGGTTGAAAGAAATGGGAAAAGCCGCTCAAAATGAGAGCCGAACTAACTATACAGTTGATAAAAATTATCAACGGTTGATGGAAATTTATACTCAGGTGATTAATGAGTATCAGCCCCATAAGGAATAATTTAGATATGCATTCATCCAAAAAAATAGAAGTGGTTGCCATTATTCCTGCCCGCGGGGGATCGAAAGGAATCAAAAGAAAAAATCTTGTCATGATTAATCATAAACCCCTGATTGCTTACTCAATCGAACAAGCGTTGGCTTCTAAACAAATTAATCGCGTGATTGTTTCAACGGATGATGAAGAGATTAAACAGGTGTCCTTGGCGTATAAAGCGGAAGTTCCTTTCTTGAGGCCCAAAGAGTTGGCCGAAGACCACGTGTTGGACCTGCCCGTTTTTGAACATGCGTTAAAGTTTCTGGAAGAAAAAGACGGATATCGGCCGGAGATGGTTGTGCATTTAAGGCCTACGTCGCCCTATCGTAAGCCTGAATGGATTGATGAATCGATTGCTTTACTGATGCAACATCCCCAGGCGGATTCCGTGCGTTCGGTTTCCCAGCCGCACCAGCATCCTTATCGAATGTTTCGGATTAATGAGGGCGGGTTTCTTTCCCCGATCATGAAGCACGAACATCCAACTCCTCATGTCTTAAGAAGGCAAGATCTCCCGCTGATGTATTATTATAATTGTGTCATTGATGTCACGCGGCCCAAAACGATTTTTTCCAAGAAATCTATGACAGGAGATAAAATTCTACCCTACATCATGAATCCCGATGATGTTTTTGATATAGATTCACCCAAAGATTTAGAATTTGCAAAGTTCTTTATGGAGCCAAAATGATGAAAATCCTTGTTTTAGGTGCTGGAATGTATGTAACGGGCCGTGAGAAAAGCGGTGTTGGGACCGTTCTCTGTGCTTTAGCCCAGACATCGAAAACGATCGATATCGAAGAGGTCACTATTGTCGCCATGAACCCGCGCAACAAAAAGAACGTTTTGAGCGCAGCCGGACGGATCAATCAAACATTAAATACTTCGTTGAGTGTTCGGTATCAATCAATGAACACGGAAACAGCATCATTCCGGCTTTTCTTGAAAAAGAACTATTATGATTGCGCGATCGTCTGTCTTCCGGATCATTTACATTTTAAAGCAACTAAAGCAGTCTTGGAATCGGGAATCCACTGTTTAGTTGTGAAGCCATTAACGCCGACAGTCGTCATGGCCAGGGAATTGATTGCTATTCAACGACGAAAAAAGCTGTACGCCGCCGTCGAATTCCATAAGCGGTTTGATGAAACAAATTTATATATCAAGCGGGCGATCAACGAAAAAATGCTGGGGAAAATTCTTTTTTTTACCGTTGATTATAGCCAGCATATCAATATTCCTCTGGCTGTCTTTAAATTATGGGCGGAGAAGACAAATATTTTCCAATATTTGGGTGTGCATTATGTCGATTTAATTTATTTTTTGACAGGGTATCTTCCCAGCCGCGCGATGGGGGTGGGGACTAAGAAAGTTCTCACTGGAAAGGGGCTGAATACATATGATTCGGTCCATGCAACTATTGAATGGCGGAATCCTCATCAGAAGAAAGATGTTTTTGTCTCTCAGTTTAATACCAGTTGGGTTGACCCAAATAACTCTAGCGCTTTGTCTGATCAAAAATATAAAGTGATCGGAACGAAAGGCCGCATCGAATGTGACCAGAAAAACCGTGGCATTGAAGTCGTCCACGAGAGTTTGGGGATTAAACATATTAACCCCTACTTTTCAGAATATCTCTATGACCCTAATGGACAATTAGAGTTTGGCGGATATGGGTATAAGAGCATTAATCTATTTATTAATGATGTAAACAACTTGCTGCATAACAAAGTGAATGTCGAAAAATTAGAAAAAACCAGGCCCACGTTTCATCAGGCATTGGTATCGACAGCAGTTGTCGAGGCCGTTAATCGTAGTTTGAAAGATCAATCCCGGTGGAAAGAAATCAATGACCTGTTTTGACAGTAAAATTCTTGCATCACTCATGACCTCGATATTAAAGGAAAAGGATGTTGATCAAGAGTCAACGCACCATGTCGTGGCATCTTTAATTCAAACTTCGTTAAGAGGCGTTGATTCTCACGGCACCAATCTTTTCCCTCATTATTGCCGGGAGCTCGATGCGGGAAGGATTAATAAACATCCACAGTTTAAAATCAAGCAGTCGGCGCCTTCAACGGCTGTCATGGATGCCGATCATGGGTTTGGTTATCATGCCGGGGCAGTGGCCATGGATAAGGCTGTCGAATTTGCAAAGAATACAGGTGTCGGGGCTATCAGTGTCAAGAATTCTTCCCATTTTGGAGCTGCTGCCTACTTTGGCCTTAGAGCAGCAGAAAAGGATTGCCTGGGGCTTGCTTTTACCAATGCGGATGCCCTTGTTAAAGCGTATGGAGGCAAAGAGGCATTCTTTGGAACCAACCCCATCTGTTTCACCGCTCCTATGGCAGGAGAGGGGCCTTTTTGTTTGGATATGTCAACTTCGGTCGTTTCTTGGAATAAAGTGCAAAATTTCCGTCGGGATAATCAATCGATGCCTTTGGGCTGGGCGTTTGATGAAAGCGGTGGCTCTACCACGGATCCTAAAAAAGCGAAAACGTTAAACCCCGTTGGAGAATATAAAGGGTTTGGGTTAGGAGCGATGATTGATATTTTATGCGCCTTATTGGCAGACGGGCCATTAAGTAAGGATATTTTGCCTATGTATGCAGAGCCTCTAAGTACGAAAAGGCGCATTAATCATTTTTTGATGGCGATCGATATTAGTAAATTCACTGAGATCCGCCATTTTAAACAAAGGCTTAAGGAAATGGCACGACGAATCAGAAGCCTTGCGCCCCTTGATCCCAACTCGCAAGTCAAGATGGCTGGAGATCCTGAAAAGGAAATCTATAAAATTCGCTTGGCGCAAGGCATCCCTTTGAGTGAAGCAAAGTTAAAGGAATTTTTATCTTTATCATCCCGATTCAAGGAAGCAATCAAATGAGAACATTGGTCGATGTTGTTAACGTAAATGGGGAAGCATCTTGTCTGTCTTCATCTCGATGGATCGAAATTCTTAAAGGAGGCGCAACCTCTGAATTCTTTCAATGGCTTAACTTATACATCAAATACAAAAAGAAGATAACGCTGGGATTAACAGGGATGACGGTCGTTGATATTTTAAAATTTAATCCAGAATCCATCGGCCTTATTAATGCTAATCCTAATATATTTGAAATGATCATTCGTCCGTTTAGTCATGATGTGGCGTTATTGCGATCCACGGATGGGTTTGAGAGAAATATCCATATTGGACAAGCCATCATCACCAAAGAGTTTAAGAATGTCAGTTTGTTCTTTTTGCCTCCCGAATTTATGCTGACGAATGAGCAAATTAAGATTTTAAATTCGAAGAGCATTAAGTCTGTTTTTATCAACTCTTCTAGGTTCCCCGAAGAAATAAAAGATAGGATCCCTGTTGAGCCGTATGAGGTGAGAGGGGTGGGAGGAACAACGCTAGGATGCATCCCTGTCAACGGGGAATTAACTGATGATTATCTTCAATCCCTGCATAGCTATAGTTCGGCGGCCTGGAATAAGAATATCAAGAGTAACCGAAAGAAATGCATCTTTTCTTGGCGGGACGGAGAAAGCTCTTTTTTAATCCCCGATGGAGTTAAAAGGGAGGGGGCGTGGTTAAAGAGCGAATCGAACGATATTGAGCGTAAACAGCTAAAGGATTTAACATTAAGCTATTTATCGAACGATCGGTTGCCTGAGGGGTCGTTTAAGTCGTATCCCGTTCACTCGTTTTCTGCTTGGATGGAAGGCTTGCGGATGCTGGGGTTCTTGAAGCGCATCCAACGAATCGAAGAGAACATTCAGGCACTTTCTCAAGAGCAAGTGATCTTATGGCTTCATGTCATTGGTTCGGATATTCTTTCGGCCGTTGAGAAAAGATCGCCCATGATTAAAATAAAAACTCGTCCTCATCAAAAAGGGTTCCAGAGTTACACGATTCAGCGCAGCGAGCGCGGATTTGAGGGAGAAGAGTATCTTTTTCTGCTAGAGCATTCAATGAAAGACGCTAAAATCCCAGCGCATGTTTTCTCTTCTCAAGAAGTGCATTTGATAAAATTTAAGAATCGAATTGATTATCTTAAGACCATGATCCCCTAATTCTTTCCCTTTAAATTAACTAATTTTTGAAAAGGAAGTCGCAATTGAATATATTTCAAACGATAGCATCAAATTTTAATGCAGGCAAGGGGGCATTAAAAATATTAGAAAACTTTATCTGGTTGTCTTTTGATAAAGTGATCAAAGCTGTCGTGGGATTGATCATCACCGCTTGGCTGGCGCGGTACTTAGGTCAAGAGAATTTCGGGGTATGGAATTACGCGTTGGCTTTCATTGCCATCTCCAGTGCGCTTTCCACATTGGGTTTAGATACAATTTTTCTCCGTGATATCGTCAGAAATGCCGACAATAAGAATAAAATATTGGGAAGTACTTTTTTTGTGAAAGCAGTTTCATCGTTGATGGCTTTTATCGCTTGTATCGTAGTTATTTATTTTATTCGTCCCCACGGTGATTTGACTAAACTGATGGTGACCATCATGGCCATGAGTTTCTTATTTCAAGCCTTTGACGTTATTGATTTTTATTTCAAATCTCAAATGCAGTCGCGGTATGTGGTCTATGCCAGGAATATCCCCTTTCTTGTGATCTCATCAGCTCAGCTAATATTCATCATCAACCACGCTCCCTTGATCATGTTTGCTTGGCTTTTTTTACTTGAAAGCATTCTTGCCGCAATTTTGTTAATTGTGCTTTATAAGTTTAAAGGTGGCGAGTTTTCCCGTTGGAAAACTGATCAGGAAACGACGACTAAATTATTAAAAGATGGTTGGCCGCTTTTTATTTCTTTTATCTCTTCGATGTTATATCTGAAAGTTGGACAAATTATGATTGGTCAAATGTTGGATGATCGTTCCGTAGGGATATTCTCAGCGGCTTTAAAAATCCATGAAATCCCTTTTTCATTCCTTGTCCTGCTGACTTCTGTAAGTTTTCCCAAGATTGTGGAACTTTATGAGCGAGATAAAGAGTTATTTTTTAAAAGATACAGTCAGGTCACGTCTCTTTATACATTGAGTTCTATTGTTTTGCTTATTATTCTGATCCTTTTTGGGAAACAGATTATTCTTATTTTATTTGGTAGCGATTATCTGGAAAGCTATTATCCTTTGGTTATTCTTTCGGTAGGGTTGGTGTTTATTTATAACGGGATGCTAAGAAGCAGCTATTTGTCTGTAACAAACAATGAAAAGATTATTTTTTATACCTCTTTGATGTCAGCTGTATTGAATGTCGTTCTAAATTACATATTAATTAGGAAGTATGGAATTCTAGGATCAGCCACGGCAATGTTAATCACTCATTTTGTTGCGCTTTTTCTTTCCAATTATTTCTTTAAGGCGACTAAACGGATTTCCTTTATTCAATTTGAGGCCTTTTTTAGGTTAAGGTTTTTGGACCATTAATAAATTATTGATATACCTTAATGAAAGATCCTATTAAAAAAACGATAAAACGATTTATTCCGCCATTGGCAATCGATATTTATCGTCAGTATCTTGACCCATATGGATTCTTTGGTAACTATGATCATTGGCAAGAAGCTGTCAATTGTTCCCAAGGATACAATGCCCCCGCAATTATTCAACAAGTGTTAAATGCGTCTTTAAAGGTAAAAGAGGGAAAGGCCTTATTTGAAAGAGATGGTGTTTGTTTTGATGAGCCTCATTACGTTTGGCCGCTAACAACAGGCCTTTTAAGAGCCGCCGCTAAGAACAACAATTGTTTACGGGTGTTGGACTTTGGGGGGTCCTTAGGAAGCTTATATTTTCAGCATAAAAAATTATTATCAGAATTAAAACATTTTCGCTGGTGTATTGTGGAGCAGCCAGCATATGTCGAGCGTGGTAAGAAATATTTTGAGGATTCTGTTTTGCGTTTTTATGATAGTTTAAGTTCATGTGTCAAGAATGAAGAAATTGATGTTATCGTTTTGTCCGGCGTTCTTCAATATTTAGAAAAGCCTCACGATGTTTTGAATGAGATTATCAGCCACAAGTTTAAAACAATTGTTATCAGCCGGACTCCTTTTATCATGAGAGACAACGATCGTTTAACTGTTCAAAAAGTGCCGCCATCAATATATAGGGCTAGTTATCCGGCTTGGTTTTTTAATAAAAAAATATTTTTAGAGCACTTTAAAGAAGACTACAAAATTTTGTATGAATATGAGGATTTTGCAGGTGAGGTTACGATTAAAGCCCCGCTCAATAAAGCCATCGACATGGGAATTGTGTTTGAGAAATAAAATTGTTTGATGAGAACGTTATGAATAATAAAACAAATTTTGTTGTAGAGAGCCGATTTTTTCGAGGTGCGGCAGTTTTGGCCGGCGTGCTGAGTTTCTTGTTAAACCCGCTAATTTTGGGAAAAATTTTAGCAGACGATGGAACGATTAATTCTGAATCCTTAATTGTGAAGTTGTGGATTATTAGCATCGCTTTCATATTATTATCTGTTGGCCTTTTTATTAAATCTTCTCAATTATCTTTTGAAATCCCCAAGCAGCAGTTTTTTGGGGTTCTCGCGTTCGGGATATCTGTCTTGTTATGCCTCATCATCGTTGAGATTTTTTTAAGAGTAACTTTCTCATATAAATCGTTGGAGTTTATTAAGCCAGGTAATTCTATTCTGCCCCGGTATGGCCATACGCTGCCCGATCATTTTACATTCGATCCTGTCACCGGATATTCGTTAATCCCTAATATTAAGGACGACGAGCGGTATATCACCACCGATGACCATGGTTTTAGGACGACGGGAAAACAGTATGTTGAGGGGCGGCCATCCGTTATTTTTATCGGGGACTCAACGGTTTTTGGGTGGGGGGCCAAAGATGAATGGTCTTTTCCTTACTTGTTGGCCCCTGGAAAGATCCTTGAGTCATATAACGTGATCAATATGGGCGTTCCTTCGTATTCTTTGGGACACATTGCGGCTGTATTGAAAAATAAAGTTCCTCTGTATAACCCAAAGATTGTCTTTGTCGCGATCCTTTGGCCTTGGAAACCCTTTGAAGCCTATTCTTCCGCATCAGCTTGGGAGAAAATCGATTTCGACTTTTATCGTTCCACGATTCCCTTGAGGACGGATTTTCAAATCCATCATTCGTTGCGGGATTTGATCACCCCGCGAATATATCTTGTTTTGACAAATTATTGGAATAAAATTAGATTTAAAAAGCAGATACGGGAAAATTTAACCAGGCCCGGAATTCATCATTTTGATATTAGCGAGAGCGATGAAAGGCAACTGGCGATGAGACATGTTGAGGTCCTTAAGGACGCCGCTGAATCATTAAAGAAATCGGGAGTAGACGTTGTTTTTTATTAACCCCGAAGGGCAGAATACCACGGGCTTGCCCGTGGATGAATGGCTTTTCGCCCAAAGGGCGTCGAGCGAAGCTCGAAATGTGGAAACA
>JAGVNC010000083.1 GCA_020053475.1 Candidatus Omnitrophota bacterium
TAGAGTCATGCCTCCAAGTATGACTCTCTTGCTCAGAATCTCCTAACATGCTTTTGAAGCTGATTCTGTTCAGGCTCATCTTGCATTGTAATAGACTCTCCCTTGACTTTGATGTAGGCGGGGGGGTATACTTAAACTAAGTTATTTGAAAATTTATTTGACGAAAAAGGCAAACCATCCGTAAGGGTGGGGCGCAAAGTTAAGGGTCCCGTTAGGGCGGGACAGCCTGACTGCCGAATCAAGAACAAATTAAAATCACGTGCGGTCGGGCCTATTGATCAAAAATAGGCTTTTTTATTATAGGAGGAATTTGTCATGAAAATCATTCAAAATCAATTAAATAATCCGCTAAGGATGTTTCTTTTTTTAGGTGTAGTTCTTTTCTTTTATCTTACGCCACAGGCCACGGCCCAAACGATATCAATTGTACGCCCTAAAAAGGTCGATAAAATACTTAAGGATTTTAATCTTGCTGTAGTCCCGAACATGGGCTCTAATGATGTCAGCATAATTCACACAGTCCAAAATATAGAAATCAAAAGGATCAGCCTTGGGGGGTACGCTCCCCAGCAGCTTATAGCAATGACAAGTGACGGCCGTTTTTGTTATATTATAGGAAAAACGAATACCCCTCCTTTTGGCCAAGGTAAATATAAAATATTTAAAATTGATTTAAAGAATAAGGAGCTAGCGTATTTTGATAATACAGTGTCTTTTTATGCGATGGAATATGACTCTCCTTCTGATATGGAAATATCACCTGATGACAAACATCTTGTCATATTAATGCATGACAAGGGTAAGGTTAAGGTAATTAATACCGAACTTGATGCAATCGAAGGTAGCATTGCTTTATGCGATCCGGAATGTGGTGGTTTCCCATCAAGTTCAGTCACAGGAGACATTGCTTTTAGTCGCGATTCTCAACATGTTTTCATTTCCGTCGATAAAGATAATGCTGTTTATCAGTATAGCCTTCCCGGTTTATTACAAGAAAACGTATATACTGCCGATGGACAATCAATACCCCCGTTTGTCAGTCACCCATACCTGAAGCTGGGAATGTATGTGCAGGAGGGAACAAATAACACTGTTTATTATATAGCTGTTAATGAAGAGAATTGCATATCAAAGATCTGTAATGTTAACTTGGTGGATTATGAAAACGGTACTAACGATGAATTGTCCGTGAGTGTAAAAGAATTGTCCTTCTTGCCCGACATTGCATTGATTGATAATGGGCGCCTTATTGCAATCCCGAACTTGGGGTTTGATACATTGGGTGTTTATGATTCTACCGAGATCATTATTGTCGATCCACAAACGCAAGATGTCGTTGCTACCATTGCAGTTTCCGCTTCATCACGATATGTCAGGACCAATTCTCAGAGGAAGCAGATGATGTCCTTTTGTATGACGGCAGGTCTTTCAGAGGACTGCAAACCTAACGGATACCTTGATGTGATTGATCTTGAAACAATGCGGAAAGTAAAAACCATAACCAACCTCTACCTTGATTTTGGTTACCACAATTATTCACAAAATGGAGATTACTTTTATATCAATGCAAATCATTTAAATAAGATTACGGCCTTAAATACCAGGACATTTGAAACGGTTGATATCCTTGTAGGAACAAATCCGCGGGGTATTTTTATGCAAGGGGATAACACTGTAAAAGGCCAATGGTAATTTTTCTTTGTAAATTAACCTTAGGAGGAATCAATGGAAACCCTTCAAAGCAAATGGAACAAGTATGTAGGGATGTTAATTCTTTTGAGTTTAATCGTTTTTTGTTCTCAACCCGTCCAAGCGCAAATGACGTTGTCTCATCGTGTTAAGGTAGTTCCCGTGACGCATTCGGTCTGTGAAAATTTTATGTGTATTGAAAAAATGGGCGTAGGCCTTAATACTTGCCAAAGCAATCTGGAATGCGCAAATTTGTCTCAGGATATTTACGCCGGGCATCCTTTGGATCTAAATAATCAAAAAGTTCTCCATTTTTCTCCATCGGGAAATATCCTTAATGAAATTTCGGATGCCTCCTTGCCCCAATATTCCGGGTTTGGTGGAAGCCTGGGCATCATTCCCGATGTCACGGGTGATAAGATCGATGATCTCGGTATTGGGACATACAATACCGATATTTCGGGAAATGATAACCCCGGGAAAGTCTCGGTGTACTCTTCCTCCGGCCAATTTTTGTGGATGGTTGAGGGAACAGAACTATGGCAGCACTTAGGGTATGCCATTGATGGGATTCCTGATGTCAACGGCGATGGTTTTGGAGATATCGTTGCTACAGATTTTTTTACAATAACATTTCCCAGTCAAATTCATGTTTACAATGGCCGGACGGGTCAATTGATCTGGGAAAAACCCGCGGGCGTGAGCACAACCGCTACATTTGGTTTGGCGGTCAGCGGTCTTGACGATATCAATAACGATGGCCGCGGAGATGTCCTTGTTGGCGCAAAGGGTTATGGCGCGGTTCCCGGGAGAGTTGATATTTATTCCGGGAAAAATGGCGATCTTCTCTGGTCTCAAGAAGGTGAAAATCTCAATGATCGCTTTGGATCCAGTGTAAGGAATATTCCTGATATTGATAATGATCAAGTAGGGGATTTCATTGTGGGCGCCACGGGGTTTGATTGTTCTTTCGGCGCGGAGTGTGGTAAGGTTTACATTTTTTCTGGAAAAACAAAAAACTTATCTCTTACTTTAACCGGACCTCAATCTTTTGCCTATTTTGGTGTCAAGGTCAGTGGCGTTCCTGATCTTGATGGGGATGCCAAAGGCGACATCCTTATCGCCGATGCGCCGTTTAACGGGCCACCCAAGAAAGACCGTGTTTATGTTTACTCCAGCCAAGGGAATTTGCTCTGGTCCGTTGAAGCTGAAAAACCCTTTGAAAAGTTTGGGATGGCTATTGCCGGCCTTCGGGATATTGATGGAGATGAAAAGGGAGATGTTCTCATCGGGGCTTATGGCTTTGATGGCGCGTTGTTGGCCAATTCCGGGAAAGTTTATCTTTACTCCGGGGCGGGCGGGAATTTACTTTGGAGCCACGAAGGAGATTCCATCGGCGGCTTGGGTTTATCGGTTGCCGGGCCTAGGCAGTTTTAATCATTAGAAACTGCTTTAGGGCAGTCCCATGGAATAAATCAATGGATTATTTTTGAAAAGGGCAGCTTAAAATAGGCTGCCCTTTTTGTTTGAAGACCATATTTGACTAACGAAAGTATTTGTGTTACTTTATTGCAATGATTCGGGACAATTTACGGGCGGTTGAGGAGCGTATTTCATCTGTTTGCAAGAGGTTAGGACGAAATCCGCAGGAGATTGTTCTCATCGGAGTAACAAAATACGCCGATATCGCCCAAATTAAAGAAGCGCTTCAAGCCGGCCTTACGCACATCGCTGAAAATAAAGTTCAGCAGGCCCAAGAAAGACTTCCGGCCCTCGATGGGGTCATTCCCAACTTGACTAAGCATATGATCGGCCATTTGCAGAGCAATAAGGCCAAGCAGGCATTGCAGTTGTTTGACTTGATCCATTCCGTGGACAACCTTAAACTGGCTCAGGAGATTGATAAACAAGCACAAAAGTTGAACAAGGAAGCGCAGATTCTTGTGCAGGTCAATACATCGGGCGAAAAATCCAAGTCCGGCGCTGAATCGGCGCAGGCGGTTTCGTTGGTCCAGCAGATCAGTGTGTTGCCGCATGTCAAAGTTTTGGGTCTGATGACGATGGCACCATTGACTGAAGATCAGAATATCGTCCGTCAAGCGTTTCGGGAGCTAAAAAAGATTTTTGATCAGATTGCAACGATGTCTTTATCGCGGGTAGAAATGCGTTATCTGTCGATGGGCATGAGCCAAGATTATGAGATTGCGCTGGAAGAAGGCGCTAATATGATCCGGATTGGCAGTGCGATTTTTAAGTAATAGTCGCTAGTGACCAGTCGCCTGTCGCCAGTTACTGGCGACTGGAGACGGGCGACTGGCCACGATAAGGAGTTTCAATAATAACATGGCTAAAATCGGTATTATAGGTGCTGGGAATATGGGAACGGCAATTATCGCGGGTATCCATCGGCAGGACTCTGTCTATGTCCATGAAATCGATAAAGCGCGCGCGCAGCGGTTAAAAAAATATCGTATCAAATTGTGCAGTCTCCCTAAGCTTGTGGCGCAATCCCAGGCGATCATTTTGGCGGTTAAACCGCAAAGTTTTGACGGACTTCTTTCTCAATTAAACCAATGTTCGTTGGACAATCAATTGATTGTTTCCATTGCCGCCGGGATTACAACTGGCTACATTGAAAAACGTCTGGGAAAAGTGCGCGTGGTGCGCACAATGCCGAATTTGCCCGCGCAGGTGAAGGAAGGCCTGACCGGCATTTGTTTGGGGAAATATGCACGCCCGGGGGATTTAACCGTCACTCGACGGATATTTGATTCTGTCGGCAAAACGATCGTCGTCAAAGAGAATATGATTGATGCGGTGACTGCAGTTTCAGGCAGCGGTCCGGGATACATTTTCCTTGTTGCTGAATGTCTCGAAAAGGCCGCTCGACATTTAGGGTTAAACGAAATAACGGCCCGTGATTTGGTCCTTCAAACATTAAAGGGCAGCGTCAAACTGCTCGATCAATCCAATGAAGATGCAGTGGTATTGCGGCAGCGCGTGACCTCCAAAGGCGGGACAACGCAAGCGGCGATGGATGTGTTTGCAAAGCGTGGTTTAGAGAAAATATTTGTTGAAGCACTTAAGGCAGCGAAGAAAAGGGCGAGGGAATTATCTAAATGAAGAGTGACTCGTCGCTCGCCTCTTGTCTCTAGAGACGAGCGACCAGAGACCAGCGACTTAACAGGGAGTTCATCAATGGCAAAAGTTGGTATCATCGGTGGCAGCGGGCTTTATGAAATAGAGGGGATCGCCAATTTAAAAGAGTTGGAAATTTGGGACACTCCCTTTGGTTCGCCCTCGGATCATTTTATGGGCGGCACGCTAGATGGGGTGGATGTTGTTTTTGTCGCGCGTCATGGCCGCGGGCATCATATCCCGCCCAGTAAAGTCAATTACCGGGCCAATATTTTTGAGATGAAACGGTTGGGCGTAGACGCGATTATTTCTGTGTCTGCTTGCGGTAGTTTGCGTGAAGAGATGAATCCGATGGATTTTGTCGTGCCGGACCAATTTGTCGATCGGACGAACAAGGCGCGCGAATCATCGTTTTTTAGCGACGGGATTGTGGCACATATCTCGTTTGCCGACCCTGTGTCACCGGAACTGACCAATGCATTGATCAATGCGTGTAAGAAAGTCGGCGTCAATGTGCATGAGAAGGGGACGTACATTAATATGGAAGGCCCGCAGTTCTCCACGCGGGCCGAATCGAATCTTTATCGCCAATGGGGCATGGATATTATTGGGATGACGAATATGACGGAAGCGAAACTGGCGCGAGAAGCGGAAATCGCCTACGCGTCACTTTGTTCCGTCACCGATTACGATTGCTGGCATCCGTCGCATGAATCCGTCACGCTGGAGATGATCATCAATAATTTGAACGTCAATATCGCCAATGCCAAAGAAATTCTCAAGATCGCCGTTCCGCAGATCGGTAACATCAAATATTTTGCCGCCAGCGAGGCGCTAAAAAACGCTATTGTCACAAGTCCTCGCTATATTACTGAACATAATTTATCGGATTTAAGGATTCTTATTCAGAAATACATCAAACATGTCTGAAAAAACCGTCGATTATTCTCATACATTGAACCTTCCTAAGACCGACTTTGCCATGAAGGCGGGCTTGGCGCAAAAAGAGCCTGCTCTTTTGGAGAAGTGGGCCAAGGAAGGACTTTACGCTAAAATCAAGGAAAAGCAATTCGCCTCGAAGAAGAATTTTATTCTCCACGACGGGCCGCCGTATGCCAACGGCAATATCCACATCGGGCACGCGCTTAATAAAATCCTCAAAGATATCATTGTCAAATTCCGGACGATGGAAGGATATAACAGTTATTATCTCCCCGGCTGGGATTGCCATGGGCTGCCTATCGAGCATCAGCTATTGAAGGAATTGAAAAAGAAAAAAAGTGAGGTGGATTGCGTCGACTTCCGCAAAAAAGCGCACGATTACGCGATGAAATACGTCGGGATTCAGCGCGAAGAATTCAAACGCTTAGGTGTTTTCGGCGAGTGGGACAAGCCTTATTTAACGCTCAATCACGAATATGAATATTGGATCCTAAAATCGTTGGAGAGATTGAACAGTCAAGGATATGTCTATCGCGGCCTAAAGCCCGTCAATTGGTGCTATCAATGCGAAACCGCGTTGGCCGAAGCTGAAGTTGAATACGAAGATCATACGTCTTCATCAGTATATGTGAAGTTTGAAGTAATCAATCCGGAAGTTATTAAAGGTTTAGTGCCGGGCAGAAAAGTTTATCTCCTGATTTGGACCACGACACCGTGGACGTTGATGGCCAATGTGGCTGTTGCCGTGCACCCGCAGTTTATTTATAAAATTTGGGACAATGGGGGAGAATATTTAATTGTTGAGGAGTCGCGTGCCCGCGAGGTTCTGCTTAAAGGAAAAACACTTGCTCGAGAAGAAACAAAAATTGAATTAAAAGGGAAAGATCTAGAAAAGGTAGTTTATTCCCGTCCATTCGGAAGCAAAGAGGGCCGGGTTGTGACGGCTGATTATGTCACGAAAGAAGACGGGACGGGATTGGTGCACACCGCCCCGGGTCATGGGCAGGAAGATTTTGAGACGGGGAAAAAATACAACTTGGATGTTTTGGTTCCTGTTAATGATAGAGGCGTTTACACCGACGAAGCCGGGGAATTTGCCGGCAAACACGTCGCCAAAGTTGACGATGAGATTATTGATTATTTAAAGAAGAAAGACGTTCTTTTCGCCGAGGAGAAAATTCCGCATTCCTACCCGCATTGCTGGCGGTGCAAACAGCCGATCATTTTTCGGGCGACGAAACAATGGTTTTTGAAAATTGATCATCAAAATTTACGCGGCAAATTAAAAGATATCGTGAACGACAATGTGCAATGGATCCCCGAAGGCGGAAGAGAGCGCATTTTGGGCATGGTGACGACGCGGCCTGACTGGTGTTTGTCGCGCCAGAGGTATTGGGGCGTTCCGATTCCGGCGGTATCTTGCAAGGGATGCAAGGGCGAGCACAAGTTGTTTGCCGACGTGATCGCGCATTTTGCTGATATTGTCAAGCGTGAAGGAACCAACGCCTGGTTTGAAAAAGATATTCTCGAATTAGTCCCCAAAGGATTTGTTTGTCCTGATTGCGGGAAAGGCGATTTCGAAAAAACATTCGATATCCTAGACGTATGGTTTGATTCCGGGGTGAGCCATCAGGCTGTTGTGAAAGCCGTCATGGGATACGAATTACCAATCGCCATGTATTTGGAAGGCTCGGACCAACACCGCGGATGGTTTCAGTCATCCTTGATTCCGGCGGTTGCGATGGAAGGCAAGGCGCCTTTTCAGTCTGTATTGACGCACGGATTTGTCGTCGATGGGGAAGGCCGAAAGATGTCCAAATCGACGGGAAACGTCGTCGCACCTCAAGACGTGATTAAAAACAGCGGGGCTGACATCTTAAGGCTCTGGGTTGCCTCCAGTTCCTATAATGAAGACGTCCGTATTTCAAAAGAGATTTTGGACCGATTGACTGATGCCTACCGCAAGATCCGTAATACGGTGCGTTACATTTTGAGCAATCTCGATGGCTTTGCCCCGACGCAGGATACGCTCGATTATGCCAAAATGCAGAAAATTGACCAGTGGGCACTGTCCCGTTTGTGGGCCACCATGAAGGATGTCCGAGCGGCCTATGACCAATATAATTTTGCCAAAGTCTATCAAAGCATTTATGCGTTCTGTAATGAGGATCTGTCCAGTATTTATCTTGACATCTTAAAAGATCGGCTGTATACTTCACCCACAAAATCGCAGGAAAGACGCTCTGCGCAGACTGTTCTTTACCACATGTTGAATCATTTAGTGAGAAATTTAGCGCCTCTGTTGGCCTTTACCGCAGAAGAGATTTTTGCGGTCATGCCCAAAGATCAGGGAATGAACAATGTCCCCAGCGTTCATTTGCTGGGATGGATTGATCCCGACGACCAATGGGAGAATAAAGGCCAGATCGAGATATTCTTTAAACCGCTTGTGGCCTTACGCCCGTATGTGATGAAAGCGTTAGAGGATCAGCGCCGTAGCGGCGTGATCGGCGGCTCATTAGAGGCCCAAGTTATTATTGAAACGTCGAGCGAAAGAATTTATGAAACACTTTTGCCTCATCATTCATTTTTCCCCGCATTTTTCATTGTCTCGCAGGGTACATTAGAGCGAAGACCGGCCATTCATGAGACATTAGGAGCCGAATTTCCCCAAACACGGGTGATCATCAAAAAGGCCGAAGGGAAAAAATGCGGTCGGTGTTGGAACTACAAAATCGATGTAGGGCATAACGGAGAACATCCAACGTTGTGCGCGCGATGCACAGCTATCGTAAAGGAGTCAATAGAATGAGTAATAAGAAAGCACCATCGAGGCTGTCTTCCAAAGAATTGGAATATTATAAAAAGATTTTATTAAAGCTTAAAGATGAACTGGCCCATGATATTAAGAAGATGGGTGAAAATACCAATAGCGGAGACTCTGATTCACGCGACCTTTCCGGGCACGTTCAGCATATGGCCGACGTGGCTACGGATATGTATGACAAGGAATTTAGCTTAGGGTTAGCCTCCAAAGACCGCGAAATCCTCCAGCGCATTAACGATGCCCTCAAGCGTATCGAAGACGGCACCTATGGATTTTGTCTGGGGACAGGAACCCCGATTACCAAAGTCCGCTTGGAAGCCATCCCTTATGCCGAATATTGTTTAGAGTATCAGGAACGAATCGAAAAGAAAAACAAGGCGTAATCTTCGTTCTTCTTCCTTATCTGGTTATCCACCATTCAGGTCACTCATGAGAGATGCTCAACGCCAATCAACGGTTGATATTTTTTTGTGCGTTTTGATTACCATTGCGATCATCGCCGTCGATCGTATCACCAAAATTTTTTTCTCCGGCTTATTAAACTTTGGAGAATCGATTCCGGTGATCGATCATATTTTCCATTTTACGCTTGTCCATAACACGGGGATTGCTTTCGGTCTTTTTAAAGATCAGGGTTTTGTGTTTATCATCATCCCCATTATTGCGATTATCCTGCTTATTTTTAATATTTACTATTATCGGCAAAATAATTCCTTCTTAAACCGTTCTTACATCATCGCTTTTTCGTTAATTCTCGGCGGAGCCATCGGGAATCTCATCGACCGGATGACATACGGGTATGTGGTCGATTTTTTGGACTTTCGTATTTGGCCTGTGTTTAACATCGCTGATAGCGCGATTACAATCGGGGCAATTGTGATCGGTTGGAAGTGCATTCAATTATCGGGGAAAAAATAATGTATCCTGTCATCTGCCAATTAGGGCCGTTAACGATTTATTCTTATGGGTTGATGTTGGCCGTTGCTGTCATCGTCTGCGGGTATCTGTTGGCCCGGGACGCCAACAAAGAAGGGATTGCGACAGATGTTATCTATGATTTCATTTTTTTGGCCGTCTTAAGCGGGATCATCGGGGCCCGGGTTTTTTTCATTGTTCTCCATTGGGATTTTTATGCGCATACACCGATCGAAATTATCATGGTCCAAAACGGTGGTCTGTCTTGGCAGGGTGGGTTGGTGCTGGGAAGTCTTGCCGGCCTTTGGTTTGTCAGAAAAAAAGGCCTTCCCTTAACAAAAATTTTAGATTTAATCGCCCCTTATTTGGCTTTAGGGCAAGCGATTGGCCGGTTAGGGTGTTTTTTGAACGGATGTTGTTTCGGTAAGCCGGTTGTTTGGGGGATTTATTTTCCTGTCCATGACGCTCATCTTCATCCCACTCAGTTATATTGCGCTTTTGGGCTGTTGATGTTGTTTTTTGTCCTTAAGTATCTTCGCCGCGTCCCCCATATTCCCGGAAGCATTTTTGTGTATTATCTGATGTTCGCTTCCGTATTACGGTTCATGGTGGAATTTGTTCGTGACGACCATCTTCTGGTCATTGCCGGATTAAGTATTTATCAAATTGTCTGTATCTTCATCTTTTTAGTGGCGATCTATGTCTACACACGTCTTAAAAGTCATCCCCGAACATAAAGATTTGCGTCTGGATGTTTATGTTACCCAAAGCCTCCCCGAGATCGTTCCATCGCGGAATTTTGTTAAAAAATTAATCGAGAACGGCCATGTCCGTGTCAACGAAGGGATTGCGAAGGCCCATACGCCGATGGTCGTCGGTGATGTTGTCGCGATCGATATCCCGGCCAACTTTCAGATGCCTAATTATATCGAGGCTGAAGATATCCCTCTGAATATTTTTTACGAAGACGATTATCTGTTGATCATCAATAAAGTGTCGGGAATGATTGTCCACCCGGCCGCTGGAAGATTTCAGGGAACGCTGGTCAATGCGCTTAAGTTTCTCTCGGTGGATTTGTCGGACGTCAACAGCGAAATGCGCCCCGGCATTATTCATCGCCTGGACGAAGAAACATCAGGGCTTCTGGTCGTCGGGAAAGATAACATCACGCATACAAAATTGGCCAAACAATTCCAGCGCCACGAAATTTTTAAAAAATATATCGCTTTGGTGGAAGGGGAAATGGAATTCGAGGAAGGGATCGTTGATGTCCCGATCGGCCGTCATCCACGGCATCGCGATAAGATGGATGTGCGCTTTGATGATGCGGCCAAAGAATCCCTCACCAAATACAAAGTGCTCAAGCGCTCGAGGGGCGTAACATTAGTGGCGCTTTATCCTAAGACGGGGCGTACCCATCAATTGCGCGTGCACATGCGTTATCTCAAGCATCCCATTCTCGGCGATGCAAAATATGGCCGTCGGCAGACATTTCCTCGATTGGCTTTACATGCCCAAGCGTTGGGATTCAAACATCCTCACTTGGGGCAGTGGATCGAATTTTCTTGCCGGCCCCCGCAGGAATTTTTGGATAAAGTAAAGGCCTGATTAAATCCATTCAACTTTACCCGGGAAAACTCTTTACTTAAAAAGATTTTTATATAATAATATTAAAAATAATACTTAAATTTTAGAGGGATATTGATGAAAGAGGGCATGTCGGGCAGAGTCCTGACCATTTTTTTGATCATTAGCGCGATTTTACTGATATCGCTAACGGCGATTTCTATTTTTTTCTGGAAATTAGAACGGGAAAAAGGAGGGGCGACATTAAGTGTGTTGACCAAAGCCCAGGGAGAAATCGTCAAGCTTGAAGGCCAACTCACCGCGACTGAAAAACAAAATTTTCTTCTCGAGGAAAAAAATAAAGAAGTGGATGAAAAAATCAATAGCTTGCTAGATGAATTGGATTTACAAGAAGGCCTTCGCGAAGAAATAAAATCAGAGAACCAATCACTTAAAGAACAGTTGGCCAGTGAAACCAAAAGTAAACAACAGATCCAGAATCAATGGGAAGAAAAACTAAAGGATTATGAAGGGAAAATCGCCTTGTTGGAAGGCCAATTGAAAGTAGAGCTGGGATTAAAAGAAGATTTGGCTCAAAAAAGTAAAACATTCGAGGATCGTGCGAAACAATTGGAACAGCAATTGGCTGAAATCGGTGCTTTGTCCGCTCAGCGTCAGGGGATGGATTTAGACAAAATTGTCGTCGAGCCGCCAACGTTACTACAAGAATCAGATCTGGGAGTCACAGAGAATGAAGTCGCAACGTTGCCGGGGATTGGTAAAGAGATTGCGATATTGCCCGCCGGGATTCCTCAGGGAAGGATTTTAAGCGTCGATACGGATACGGAGTTTGTCATTGTGAATCTTGGTGAAAAAGACGGTGTTCAATTAGGAGAAATCTTGTCGGTGTATCGAGGAAAAGATTATTTAGGGGATATCAAAATCACACGTGTTCAGTCGGAGATGTCTGCAGCTGATCTTGTCCCGCCATTTTCCAGTAAGAAGGTTCGTAAAAACGATCAAGTCGTTTCTTCGAAGCAATGAACCTGACTGTTCTTCCAGCCTCTTCATTAAAAGGGAAACTTCATCTTCCCGCGTCTAAGTCTTATTCCATCCGCGCTTTTTTGGCCGCGGCTTGCGGGGGACGATCACGGATCATTCATCCCTCGCTCAGTGATGACGGAAACGTCGCTATCGCCGCTGCTCGCGCGTTGGGCGCTAGTGTAGTTAATTCTCGTCAGGATGTGTGGGAAGTCCGTGCCAATCTCAATAAAAAATTGCCTGCTGTCATTCACGTTAAAGAGTCGGGGACTGTTTTACGTTTAATCTTGCCGCTTCTCGCGTTGCGTGGACAAAAAGTCAACGTCACCGGTGAAGGGACGTTGAGGGGGAGGCCTAATACATTTCTCGTGCAGACTTTACGCCATATGGGGATTTCACTCAAAGGGCAAGGCCCGAAAGAAAGTGTCCCGATTGTTGTTCGTGGCGGGACGATTAAGGGAGGACGGATAACAATCGATGGCACATTAAGCTCACAATTCATTTCGGCTTTATTAATGACCGCCCCATTATTAAACGAAAAAACGGAATTGCGATTAACGGGGAAGAAAATTGTTTCGCGGGACTATATCACCATGACGTTACGGATTTTATCGAGGAGCGGCATTAGAGTCATTAAAAAAAATGAACGCTTCTATGTGGTCCCCGGGCATCAACGTTATCAAGGGCTCAAGGCATTTTTTGTGCCTTCGGATGATGGCTTGGCCGCATTTTTTCTGGCAGCCGCATGCTTTGTCCCATCACGACTTCAGCTTCTAGGCGTTATGGACGATGATCTTCCGCAAGCGGACGGCCATATTTTTAGTTTTTTAAAGACGATGGGTGCCCGTTTTGATCAGACATCCCGCACTTTATCGATTCGCGGGCCGTTTGTCTTACGCGGCGGTCATTTCTCTTTGAACGATTGTCCGGATTTACTGCCAATCATGGCTGTTTTGGCGCTTTTTGCTAAAGGGAAAACGTTTTTTCATGACATTGCCCACGCCCGAGTCAAAGAATCGGACCGGGTAGGTGATTTGCGAAAAGAATTAAAAAAAATTGGAGCTTCGATCGTAGAGAAAGACGACACGTTAATCATCTCCCCATTAAAATATCCCGATTTGTACAAAAAAGGATGCATGTTAGACCCCCATCATGACCATCGTTTGGCCATGGCTTTCGCTATTCTTGGTTTAAAAGTCGGTGTTACTGTTAAAGATATGGAATCCTCCCATAAGTCCTATCCACAATTTGTCCGGGATTTAAAATCCTTGGGCGCTAGGGTAAATATCCATTGACAGTTTTTTTCTTTTCATATATTATGAGGCAAGTCTTTTAGCCCCTTCTTATAATATTAGATATATATAGTGAATTTGATCTTCTCTTAACGCTTCAGGAGCCTTATGTTTCAAAAACTTCTTAAATACAGCCGCAAGTTATTTAACTACATTTTGGGGTTATTTTCTAATGACATTGGGATTGATCTGGGAACAGCGACAACGCTTGTTTACGTTAAAGGGGAAGGGGTTGTGTTGTGCGAGCCTTCGGTTGTGGCCATTGAAAAGGACACCAACCGTGTGATTGCCGTTGGCGAGGAAGCCAAGAGGATGTTGGGACGTACTCCTGGTAATATTGTGGCCATTCGGCCGATGAAAGACGGGGTTATCTCGGATTTTGAAATCACCGAAGCCATGCTCAAGTATTTTATTAAGAAAGTCCATCGGCGCAGAGTTTTGGTCAGTCCCGCGATGGTCATTGCGATCCCTTCAGGAATCACAGCTGTTGAGAAAAGGGCGGTGCGCGATTCAGCCGAGCGTGCCGGTGCCCGTTCCGTGGAACTCATCGAGGAACCGAAAGCGGCTGCGGTTGGTGTTGGGCTTCCGGTCGAAGAGCCGGCGGGCAACATGATCATTGATATCGGTGGCGGGACAACGGAATTTGCCGTCATTTCATTAGGCGGCATGGTTTATGCCAAGTCCATCCGGATCGCTGGTGATGAAATGGATTCGGCGATTGTCGAATATTTGCGTAAAACATATAATTTAATGATTGGGGAGAGAACGTCAGAAGAAATTAAAATCCGTATCGGCTCGGCATATCCATTAGAAGAAGAACTTAATATGGACGTGCGCGGCCGTGATCTTATTTCCGGTCTGCCGAAAACGATTGCCGTCACCTCCGTAGAAATCAGAGAGGCCTTACACGATCCTGTCCAAGCGATTGTCGATGCGTCAAAATCCACATTGGAGCAAACGCCTCCGGAATTGGCGGCGGACCTGATTGATCGTGGCATTGTGATGGCCGGCGGCGGATCTTTACTACGCGGCATTGATAAACGGATTGCCGAAGAAACAGGATTGCCCGTTCATATTGCTGATGATCCTTTAACGGCGGTGGTATTGGGCACGGGACAAATGCTCAACATGCCCCAACGGCTTCGTCGAAGACTTATCGTTCCGACAAAATTAGACTTTTAAGCCCAATTGACAAACTGGGTAAACGTTGTTTGACTCCAACCGCAGCCTGCCTACCGGTAGGCAGGCTTCATAATCTAACGTCAAAATGTGTTTCAAGATAAACGCAAGAATCTAATTTATCTCCTAGTCCTTCTGGTCCCCTTTCTGTTGTTTTTTAGCCGCTCAGAAATTTTTTCTCGCTTTAAATTTCAATTAGTCAATGCCACGACAGGCCCTTTTTATATTGTTTCCCTGCCTTTTAAAGAAATCAAAAAGATGGTCTTTTATCACCGGACGTTTGAGGAGTACAAGCGCTTCAAGAAAGAAACAGACACGTTGAGGGGAAGAGTGATGGGGTTCGAGGAAGTCGTTAAGGAAAATGCGCGCCTCAATGATCTTTTGGCATTTAAACGGCGGTTAGTTTATTCCTCGTTGGCAGCGCATGTCATTGGGCGTAATCCATCTTTTTGGAATGCATCGATATTAATTGATAAAGGCGAGAAAGATGGAGTGAAGCAAGGCTCAGCAGTTGTCAATGCAGCTGGTGTCATCGGCAAAGTCGCTGAAGTGGGCCCCGAGACAAGCAAAGTGATTTTATTGACTGATCCTCAGTTTAGCGTGGCTTCATTGATTCAGCGAACGCGCGAAAGCGGATTGGTTTCAGGAACATTGGAAGGCGTATGTCGCATTCGTTACGTCGCCCCCTCAGCCGATATTCGCGTGGGGGACACGGTTATTACTTCCAAGTTAAGTACATCCTTCCCGGAAGGCCTGCTTGTCGGAGAAATTGTGAGTTTGGTACAAACATCCGGAGATCGATCAGTCATTGGCATTGTGCGCCCGGCGATCTCTTTATCTCAGTTAGAAGAAGTTTTAGTCATTCTCGAAAAATAGGGATAGGGGTATGCGAAAAATCGCGTGGATTACATTGTTAGTTTTTATCGGATTCTGGTTGGAATTTTTTCTGTTTAATTTTTTGGGGCCTTGGTTTACGCCTCAGCTGTTGATTTTAATGGTGATTTTTTTTAATTTAACACTGGGGATCCGTTACAGCCTTTATACCGCCTTTGGGGCCGGGCTTCTCAAGGACAGTTTTAGCACGGGATTTTTTGGCCTTAATATTTTTGCCTATATTGTTTGCGCCTATATGACGACGATCATCAGTAAATATGTTTATTTAAGCCCTTCCCGCTCTTCACGATTGCTAATTGTTGCTCTGGTCGCTTTACTTCACGTGTTCATTCAAGCATGCTTATATTTTATGTTTTTCCCTGTAGATCTCATCCAAGTCATCAAATCCATTCTCTTCCCTGAAGTGGTGATGACGTTAATCGTCTCGATTTATTTCTTCAAAAAACTCAAACAATGCGCCTCAAGATTATTCGCATAAGTGTTATTATTTTATTCCTCTTGATTACCGGAGACTTGCTTTATGTTCAAGTAATCCGGGGGAATTATTATTACAACCTCAGTAAGAACAACCGGGTTCGAATTGTTCCTTTAGGTAGTTGGCGCGGTCTTATTTTTGATCGTAATGGAGTCGTTCTTGCGGACAATCGCTTAGGGTATAATGTTTTGATTACTCCTCAGGAAGTCAAAGATTTAAACGAGGTGTTTGCTTTTCTAGAGGATGTGTTGGGGATCAATGAGAAAAAATTAACAACCACTTACCAAAATAAAAAAACCGCACCTTTTGCTCCGATTGTCCTTAAGGAAAATATCAGCCGGGAACAAGCCCTGATGATTGAGGAAAACAGGTATCGGTTCCCAAGTCTTTTTGTGCAGGAAAATTTCGAACGTGTATACCCCTTTAACGATATCGGCGCGCATGTATTAGGTTATGTCGGAAAAGTGAATCGCGCAAAATTAGAGAAACTCAAAGAATACGGCTATTCCCCGCAAAGTACCGTTGGATATACCGGTGTCGAAGAATACTACGATTCGTTTCTTCGCGGTGTCGAAGGGGGGATCCAGATTGAAGTCAATAGCCGGGGCCAGCAGGTGCGTATTTTGAGTTTTAAAGATCCTGTTCAGGGGCAGAATATTACCCTCACGTTGGACAGCAAAATCCAAACAGCCATGCGGGATCTTTTGGGGGACAGTCGGGGCGTGATCATCGCCATGGATATGGACAATGGCGAAATTTTGGGGATGGTGAGTTCACCCTCCTATGACCCTAACTTATTTACGACGGGAGATAACCAAAAAGCAGCCGCGTTAATGTCGAAAAACAATTCACCATTATTCAATCGTGCGATTAAAGGCGCTTTCCCACCGGGATCCGTGTTTAAGGTTGCTATGGCGTTGGCAGCGTTAGACTTTCAAAAAATTAAACAGCAGACATCTTTTATCTGTACAGGCACTTACCAAGTGGGAGATAAAGCGTTTCGTTGTACGCATGCGCACGGTAATCAAAATTTGATTGAAGCCATCGCGCATTCCTGTAATATTTATTTTTATCATTTGGGACAAATGCTTGGTGTCGATGCCATGAACCGCTACGCGCAGGAATTGGGATTGGGAAATTTGACATTGATTGATTTACCTTATGAGCAAGAGGGGAACGTGCCGGGGCGTTTTTCTAAAAAACGAGGAGCTCAGCGTTGGTACATGGGGGATATTTTGAATTTTGCCATTGGCCAGGGGGATTTGTTAACGACCCCTTTGCAATTGTTGCGCATGATGGCCATTGTCGGTCGAGAAGGGGACGACGTTCAGCCGCATTTGATTAAGAATATCGGCGATGAGCTTGTGACAAAATATTCGTTTTTCAGGCATGTCGCCATCGATCCAACGGCTTATCAACTAGTGAATAAAGGGTTACGAGCGGCGGTCAATACATTTAGTGGAACCGCGAATGCCGCGGATATTCATGGATTATTTGTAGCAGGAAAAACAGGAACGGCCCAGACATCCGGCAATCAAGACACTCATGCGTGGTTTGTTGGATACGCGATCGGAGAACAACGGAAAATCGCGTTTTGTGTTTTTTTGGAACATGGAGGCTCTAGCCAGAATGCCACGATCGTGGCCCGAAGTTTATTGATGCGTCTGCAAGAACAAAAATATCTATAATTGGGTTAATATGCGACGAGATTTGGATAAAACAATTTGGTTGTACACGATGTTGATTATGGGCGCGGGATTGATTGCTTTGTATAGCGCGACTTATCAAAATCCTCGGGTCCCCCATAAGATTTTCTTTGATCAACTGATCGGCGCGGGATTAGGCCTAAGTCTTATGTTTTATTTAGGCAGAATTAGCTATCGAAAATTTTATGATGTGGCTTATGTTTTTTATGGGATCAATATTTTTTTATTGTGTTTAGTGCTTTGGGGAGGGCGCGAAGCATTGGGAGCTCAACGGTGGCTTCAAATAGGGGCCATTAGCTTTCAGCCTTCGGAGTTGACGAAACTGTCTCTCATTTTAATGTTAGGGCGCTATTTTAGTAATCGTCGTCCCGCAGTCACCTTTACGTTTTTAAGTAGGACACAGAAAATTATCCGAGATCTAATTTTCCCGTTGATATTAACGGGGGTTACGATGTCGCTTGTCTTTAAACAGCCTGATTTAGGGACGGCGATTTTGTTGTTCGGTATTTTTATGATCATGCTTTTTGCAACTGATTTTGAATATAAATATTTTTTTATGTTTTTTGGTTTGTTGATCTGCTGTGTGCCGTTTGTCTGGCATTTGTTGCATCCTTACCAGAAAGATCGTCTGTTAGTCTTTCTAAACCCGAATATTGATCCCTTAGGCGTAGGATACACAATCATTCAATCAAAAATTGCCATGGGCTCGGGCCAGTTGTGGGGGAAGGGATGGTTAGCCGGGACACAGAGTCAGTTAAACTTTTTGCCGGAACGTCATACGGATTTTATTTTTTCTGTGATTGGGGAGGAATGGGGTTTCATCGGGACGCTGTTTATCGTTTATTGTTTTTTTATGCTCATTAATTGCGCATTAGATATCGCTAATCAGGTCAATGACCCTTTTGGCAAGTTAGTCACCGTGGGGATTGTTGGGATATTAGCTTTGCAGGCGGTGATCAATATTGGCATGGTCATGGGGTTGTTTCCGGTTGTTGGAATTACACTGCCGTTTGTGAGTTATGGGCGATCATCGTTTCTTATTTTTACCATTATGATGGGATTTTTGCTTAATTTAAGCAAGAAGCGCACAGTGTTTTAGATCTTTGGGGCCTGCGTTGCAATTGAAGCAATGTGAATTAGCCATTGAGAATTTACCTTTAATATAGTAAAATTAAACTTCAATAATAAATATAAATAAAAATATTAGTTAATAAGAATGAAACATTTTAAGAAAACAACGCCAAAGCAGCTTGGGGAACTCTTGATTGAGCGCGGGATTATCAATCGGGACCAGCTGGGCATCGCCATCGAGCATCAGAAAAAAAAAGGTGGTTTGCTTGGGGAAATTCTTGTGGAGTTAAAATTTGCGACCGAACAAGACATCACCCAAGCCTTGACGTGTCAATACGGCTTTCCTTACTTGCCTTTGTCCAATTATGAAATTGACCCGGAAGTCATTAAGTCTGTTTCGGAAGACGTTTGTCGTCGATTTTGTCTTGTGCCTATTGATAAAATTGGGAAAAGTATCACATTGGCCATGGCTAATCCTTTGAATTTTCAGGCCGCGGAAGATGTCGAAATATTGACGGGATGCACGGTTCAGGCTTTTGTCAGTACATCAACCGACATTAAACAAACGATCGATAAATACTATAAATCCTCCTAATGGACGCTTCTCTTAAGGATCGTCTCAAAGAAATTCTTATCCGGGACAAACTCATCTCGCCTTATGATCTTGAGAAAGCCCTGGAAGAACAAAGCAAAACGGGTGGAGAATTAAGCAAAGTTCTCGTTAAGCTCAAGATGATTGATGAGGATGTGTTGACCCAAGTCCTTAGTGAAGGATTGGGAATGCCGCCCATTAGCATTTCTCGCCTGAAAATCGACCCTTCTGTTTTAAAAATTATTCCTAAAGATTTAGCTGAAAAATATAAGATCATGCCGATTTCCGTCATGGGAGATACCTTAACGCTGGCCATGGCGGATCCTCTGAATATTTTTGCCATTGACAATGTCAAAGCGTTTACCGGCTATACAATTAATCCCATCATCAGCCGGCTCAAAGAAATCGAAAAAACCATTAACAAGTATTACAGTGAGCAAGAACCGGAAGACAATACGCTATCCAAATTTGCCGATATCATGAAAGACATTCAAGATGTCGGTGAGTTTGAATTGGTGAAAGAAAATGAAGAGGGAAGTCGACGAGGGGCCGTTGAACAGATCTCCGAAGAGGCTCCCATTATCAAGCTGACCGATACGATCATTCAGCAAGCGATTATGGCCAAGGCCAGCGACGTATTTATCGAGCCATTGGAAAATACGGTCCGTGTGCGTTACCGCGTGGACGGAGTGATTCGAGAGATTGACAGGATGCCCAAAGTCCTTCATGCTCCGATTATTTCCAGAATCAAAGTCATTTCCGTTCTTGATATTTCAGAACATCGTTTGCCCCAGGATGGGCGGTTTAAGTCGGTCACCGCAGGAGGGAAAGAAGTCGATTTCCGTGTCAGTGTCTTGCCGACGGCGTTCGGGGAAAAAATCGTTTTGCGCGTTTTGGATAAAGATGCCTCCGTAGTCAATATCGATAAATTGGGCTTCGAGGCGGAATCGCTGATTCGGCTCAAAGAATGCTCGGTTAAGCCTCATGGGATGATTTTGACATGCGGCCCGACGGGAAGTGGAAAAACAACAACGCTTTACTCGATCTTGAAATATGTCGATTCTCCTGAAAAAAATATCGTGACCGTTGAAGATCCCGTCGAGTATCAGATGAAAGGGATTAACCAAGTCAATGTCAAGCCGGCAAGGGGGCTTACATTCTCAGCGAGCTTGCGTTCCATTTTACGTCAAGATCCGGATATTATCATGATTGGCGAAATCCGTGATTCGGAAACGTTGGACATCGCGGTTAAGTCCGCGTTGACGGGGCATTTGGTGTTAAGTTCTTTGCATACGACAACCGCGGCTGGTTCGATTATTCGCATGATGAACATGGGCATTGAACCCTTTCTTATTTGTTCCTCGGTATTGGCCATTATTGCCCAACGGCTTTTGCGCAGGATTTGTTTGCATTGTAAAGAAGAATATGTTGTCAATGATGTTTTCACTCAGAAAATCGGGTTGACCCGGTTTGTTTCATCAAAAAAAGATATTAAAGTGTTCCGCGGCAAGGGGTGTAAAAAATGTTTTAATTCGGGTTACGCAGGCCGTGTAGGCATCACGGAAATCATTATTTTTTCTTTGAAAATCAAAGAGCTGATCTTAGGGCGGGCCGGAGAATTCAAAATCAAAGAAGCGGCGCGTAAAGAAGGCATGAAGACAATGCGGGAAGACGGGTTTGCGAAAGTGTTGGAGGGCGTGACAACGTTGGAAGAAGTCCTGCGCGTGACAGCCATGGATGAAGCCAAAGAGGGTTAATGGATCGACGTAGAATAATCATATGGCTGAAACATTAAAAGATAAAATCATTAAGGCGCTAATTAATTCGCAAGGATTAAAGCGAGAGCAGATTGAGGAAGCTTTATTTCTTCAGCGGACTAAGGGCTTGAGTTTGGATCAGGTGCTTGTCGAAAAAGGCCTGATTAATGAGAAAGATTTATTCCAGATTTTGGTGCGAGAGCTAAATATTCCTTTTATTAATTTAAATCGTTTTAAAATTGATCCTGCATTGCGCGACATTATCCCTGAAAAAACAGCACGAAAATATCGAATGGTTCCTTTATCCGTTCTGGAGTATACCATGACGGTGGCGCTGGCGGATCCTCTCAATGTCTTCGCCATTGATGATATTAAAAATTTAACAGGCAAAGATGTCGATGTTGTGATGAGCACTCATACAGAAATTATCAAGGCCATTGATAATCTTTATGGGGCCAGTGGTATCCCAACGGTGACGGATATCAGCAAAGATATCGAGATCGAAGATTTTGAAATTGTCTCAGAGAAGGAGGCGCCCCAACAAGATGATACGCTCGTGGATGAGAGCGAAAAGGCGCCGATCATCCGGATGGTCAATTTGGTGATTAAGGAAGCCTTGCGCCAGCGGGCCTCCGATATTCACGTCGAGCCAACGATCGATGGAATGAGAGTGCGTTACAGAATCGATGGGGTGTTGCATGATATTCTGGATATTCCAAAGCAAAATCAAAATGCCGTCATTGTCAGAATTAAAATTATGTCGCGATTGGACATCACCGTGAATCAAGTCCCCCAGGACGGCCGATTTAAGTTAAAGCTTCATCATAAAGAGGTCGATTTTCGTGTCTCTTTGTTGCCAACGACCTACGGGCAGAAGATCGTCATGCGTGTTTTAGACAAAGGGAATTTGTCCATTGGGCTCGAAGGGTTGGGGATTTCCGAAGGATCGTTGAAATTTTTAATAGAAGCGATTAAGGCGCCCTTTGGGATGATTTTAGTCACGGGCCCGACGGGAAGCGGAAAATCAACAACTCTTTATTCGATCATTAACGAGTTGAACACCGTTGATAAGAATATTATTACCGTTGAGGATCCCGTTGAGTATCTCATTGAAGGGTTGACCCAAATTCAAGCGCGTCCCGAAATTGGCCTTACATTCGCCGAGGGCTTAAGGTCTATCTTGCGTCAAAGCCCGGATGTTGTCATGGTGGGGGAAATTCGGGATAATGAAACCGCCGACATTGCGATCAAGGCGTCTTTAACCGGCCAGCTGGTTTTTTCGACCCTCCATACCAATGATGCTCCAGGGGCCTTAACGCGGTTGGTTGATATGAATGTCGAGCCCTTTTTGGTTGCGTCAAGTCTTGTCTTAGTCAGCGCTCAGCGGTTGTGCCGCAAAATCTGTCCGCACTGTAAAGAGGAAGAAAATATCCCTGCGCAGGTCTTGGCGCGGTTGCATTATCCGTTAAAAGCCAATGCAAAGTTTTACCATGGGAAAGGATGTATCGCTTGCCGTCAATCGGGATACTTGGGGCGTTCTTGTATTACGGAAGTTTTGTCGATTGACGATCATATCCGCGATATGCTGATTACAGGGAAATCTTCTGACGACATCAAAAAATATGCGCGGGAAGAAAGAGGAATGAAAACGCTTTACGAAGACATTGTAGAAAAATGTTTGGCAGGCGTAACGACGATCGAAGAGGTTTTCCGCATCACAATTAGTGATTAGAAATTCCAGGAATTATTACGTTAAGACTAAAAATAATGTTAAAATAATTTCAATATCTTCATCCATCGTTAGGAATAACAGAAAATACCATTGAAACGATGGGGTTGGAAGGAATAAGACATGCCTACGTTTAAATACGCAGCTAAAAACGCTGAAGCTAAATCCGTTAACGGGAAAATTTCCGCTGATAGTAAAACGGCTGTCATCGATGAACTGCGTAAGCGTAAGCTGACGATTATTTCGGTGACGGAAGTTAAGGGCGCGGCCGCGAAAGGCGCTCCCTTTCAATCCAAAAAAGTCAAAAAAGATGAAATTGTGATTTTTGCCCGGCAGTTAGCCACCATGGTCGATGCCGGGATGCCCATTGTCCAGGGGATGGATGCCTTGGCCGATCAAGTGACTCATCCGCTGTTCAAGAAAGTTCTCACCGAGATTCGCGATGATATCCAGCATGGAAACAGCTTGTCCAACGCGTTCGCCAAACACCCTGCTGTTTTTGACACGCTGTTTGTCAACATGGTGAGGGTGGGGGAAACCGGCGGGGTTTTAAGCCAGATCCTTGACCGGGTGGCTAGTTATATGGAGAAGACATTGCGATTACAACGCAAGGTTAAGTCCGCGCTGGTTTATCCTGCGGTTGTCGTCAGCATGGCGATTATCATCACAACCATCCTTCTGGTCAAAGTCGTTCCGACGTTTGCTGGGATCTATGATTCTTTCCAAGCGACTCTCCCGGTCCCTACGCTGATCCTGATCACCGTCAGTAACATATTGAAGAAATTTTTATTATTGATAATTATTCTCATGATCGCCATCATTGTCCTTATTGCTCGGTGGCACAAAACAGAAAAAGGAGCGATCATTATTGATGGGGCTTTATTAAAAATGCCGATCTTCGGAACGCTTTTACGCAAAGTGGCGATCAGCCGTTTTAGCCGGACATTGGCGACGTTGATACAAAGTGGTGTCCCTATTTTGGAATCGCTGGATATTGTCGGCAAAACGATCGGTAATCGTGTATTGGAGATCGTCGTGGAAGATGTCAAAAACGCAGTCCGCGAAGGCGAAAGCATCGCCGCTCCTTTATCCAAAAGTGTCGTTTTCCCTGCCATGGTCACCCGCATGGTGGCGGTGGGGGAAAAATCCGGGCAACTGGAAAAAATGTTGGTCAAGATTGCCGAATTTTATGATGATCAGGTGGATGCCGCTGTCGAGGGGTTGACAAGCATCATCGAACCGTTGATCATCGGCTTTTTAGGAATCGTGATTGGGTTTATTGTTGTGGCACTATTCCTGCCGATCATCAACATTACGCGATTGATTTAATACAAAAAATGTCCATCCGGAAAACAATCCTGATGATTAATGTCATCATTGTGCCTTTCGTTGGTTCGCGCGTCGGAGCCGAAAGAATATCCGATGGGATTTCTACGCATCAATTCTTCGAATATAGTTTAAATGAACTCAAGCAAAGCGCCACAGAGCTGGAACAGAAAAATCAGCAATTATCTGCCGAAATTCAAGGATATGCTGAGAAAGAAACTCTCTTGGAAGGGAAATTAAATGCCTTGCAGGCCGAACAAAAGATACTGCCGGGGCCCAAAGCAAAAGAAAAAGATTTAGTTTTAATCAAAGCGAAAGAAGATCTTTTGGTTGGGAAAAATGTCCAGCGTTTAAGGGAAAATCTCCGTCGACTAAATGCGCAACAGATTCAATTGGAAGTGGAATATGAGTCTAGGCGGAAACAAGAGCAAAATTTAAGTCAACAAATCCAGGCCATTGGCCATGAGACGAAACAACTTGAAGAGCAAGTCAATGCCTATCAGCAAAAAATGTCCGCAGCCACCCAACAAAAAGAGATTGATCAGCTGACGCGTACAAAAAACCAAAGTGAAATGGATCTAGCCAAAGCTGAGCAACAGCTCAAGCAATTCAAATCCAAACACGGCGCTTTGTTTAAGCAATGGAATCATCTTCATCTCCCCAAAGACACGCTAATCCAGCAGACGGCTCAATTAGATGCAGACATGAAGGCATTGCTTCAGGAGGATCGTCAATTGCGCTTGTCGTTGGAAGACGCCCCCAAAATACATCAAGCCAGATTACAACAGTTAACTCAAGAAATTGACGTGTTGAGCCGACGCAAGAAAGAGTTGATGAACGTTCTGGCCTTGGCGGATGGGAAGTTAAACAGTAAGTCGCCTGACGATGTCAATAAACAGCTCAATGATGAGCAGTTGAAGGATCATCTAAATATTCTTCAAAATGAGAATTTGTCTTTGTCCGAAGCAATGAAAATGTTGGAACAAAAGCTCGACCAATTAACCCGGGAATAAACGATGAGGCACAGGTCGGTTTGACAACGCAATAAACGCATGTTATACTTTTTGTGCAAGTAAGTTGTGCCAAAGGTAAACCATTCGTAAGGATGGGACACAAAGCTATCCCGATATTTTCTCGATAAAAATGAGGAATCGGGACTCCGATCCCCAGATGTGTCGGAGCAGGGCCCCAGCGCTTGCATTGTCAAGCAGGGGTAGCCAGTTGCCACAAAAAGAAAATCTTTTCGTGTGCTTGTGACCTATTCCAAGAATGGAATAGGTTTTTTTATTAACCCCGAAGGGCAGAATACCACGGGCTTGCCCGTGGATGAATGGCTTTTCGCCCAAAGGGCGTCGAGCGAAGCTCGAAATGTGGAAACA
>JAGVNC010000029.1 GCA_020053475.1 Candidatus Omnitrophota bacterium
CTTTCAGTTATTGAAATGCCGGGGCTGCCTAGCTACCGAACTTGAGATTTATATTATTGCCGAGTTCCTTTCTGTTGATGAGGACTCGGCTTTTTTATTTTAAGGAGGAGAGAATGTCAAAATGTTTGATTCGCATCGCGATCATTATGTTTTTGCTTCAAGGGGCCATCCCTTTAGAAGCAAGAAATGCCGCTTCGGATGATGCTCTTGCCTACCAAGCTGCCCGGAAAGGGCAGTACGATCTTTCGTGGATGTACTATCGTTCTCTCCTCACGCCAGGGGCCTCTCCCGCCTACAGAGAAAAAGCTTTATTCGCCCAAGGAGAATATTTTTATATGAATCGCGTATTCGCGGACGCCCGGCAATCGTTTGAACAATATTTGGGATTGCCGTTGACGATCGATCAACAATTGTTGGCCTTAGCGTACTTATTAAAATTAGCGCAGTTAGAACAAAACACCCAACGGGCCAATGACATTGAACAAAAGATTATCTCCCTTAAGCAACAAAGTTTTATTTTCAGTAATCAAAAAGAGTTCGTTGTCATGTCACCGTTATACCGCCAACATAAAATTATTTATGCCATCGATAAGGTCGAAGTTTATGTGGAGGGAAAACTCTTTGCTACCGTTCATTACGAAGATTAACGCAAAGGCCAGGCGGTATGGGCTTCTGGGCCTTTGCATCGCCATGGCCATTGTCATCCTGCTGATGATCGTCACCAATGGCGTATTATGGGTTCAGCAAAATGCGTTGCACAAGATGATGGGCCCATTTTTTGTCCACACCGTCGATTGGCAGGATGTTTCTTATGTTTTTCCCCAACAGTTCCTGATTAAGAATCTGACTCTCGCGCCAGACAATGCCCCGGAACAGCCGTTTGTTCTTGTCCCTTGGGTCGAGGTTAATTTTTCGTTGACAGCTCTTTTCTTCCAAGGAAAATTAAGATTTTCGCACATTGTTTTTCATCACCCACAATTAAGAACCCTGGAAGATTTTCCTCTTTTGCAGAAAGATATCACCAATATTTATGAAAGGTTTCGACACGCCCCTCCCAAAAAATTACGCTTGGTCGTCCAGGAGGCGTCTTTAGGCGTGAGTGAGGATATTCAATCAACCCCTTTGTTTGATGTTCAATTGGATATTCACGGCGAGTCTATCTTGGCTAAGGGAAGGACTGCGGCGTTCGGCGGAATATCGCGCCATCAAGGTGAATCTCTTGAATTTATCTTTTCTCTCGATTCTTCCCAGCCCAATATGCGCCTGGTTTTTTTGGAAGTGAAAGGTGATCCCTTATATGTCAATCTTTGGGGATCGGTGAACAAGGATGTGCTATCGTTTAATGGGTTTTCTTTTCTTCAGTCTGTAGAAAAAAAAGAATCTCGCACCAACAAGAGTCAATCGGGGTTTGTCCGACAAATGAATGGCTTTCTTGCCCGATATGGACCGCCCCAAGGCTTGGACGATTTGAGTAAAATTGAGCATTATATCCTGGATATCAATGGGAGGGTAAGGGTTTTATCGAATAGGATTCAAGTGGAACACAGTGAATTTGTTGTTGACGGGATCCCTGTGCAAATGACCGGCCATTTTGCAATGCAGCCGTTTCAATTTACCGACGTCAACATTGTGACTTTTCCCGCTTATTCGAAAGTGGCTTGGGCCAGGAATATACAAAAAATCAATGCCCATGTCAATGGGCGGTTGGCTCAAGATCAATGGCAAAGCCAAGGGAGGGTTCAAGTCGCCTTTAGTGAACAATCAGCACCCTATTTTTCTTCGCAGACATTGACTGTCGATTTTGACGATTTGAACGTCGATTGTTCGTTACCCCCTTCCATTGGGATTTCTTTGGCTCAAATGAAAAGTTCATTCAATAACACCCACGATCAATTGTTGATCCGGGATTTTTATGCCTTGATTAGGCCTCAATCTCCTCAAGAACTCTTGGTGGAATTTTCATCGCCCTTTTACGGAGGCTTTTTAGAGGGGGACATTGTGATGGACACAGAACCAATGCCTTTTAAAGTCTCTTCTTCGGTCAGATTAAAGGATGCTGATGCCAGCTCGATCGAGAAAATTTTTATGAAAACGCAAACCCCCAACGTCGATGGACGGCTTCATGCCGAAGTTTCGTTGCAAACCCTCCCTAAACAGGAAGTTCAGGGAGCTTTACGTCTGGAAGAGGGCACCGTGGCGCACGCCGAGATCCTCGATTGGTTTTCAACGTATTTTGCGATTCCTTCGTTGAAGAAATTGGATTTTGAGCAGTTTTCGTTGGAATTTGCCTGGGAAGGGGGGAAAAAGCATTTTTCGAATATCCATCTGGAATCCCCGGATGTCGACATGAAAGGATTTTTTAAGGTAGGAAACAGAAATTTGGTTTCGAGCAAGTTCTCGTTAATATTTCCCCGTAAAATCATGGAGGAATCCGATCGGCTTAACCCGTTATTAAAACGCCTGGATCCTTATCGTGATCCCCTAACATTTGATTTTCAATTATCCGGGAAATTGAACCGAATGAACCTTCTGTGGAATTCCTCTGATCTCAAAACAGAAATACAACATGTGGTCCCGCGTTTTATGCAGCGTCGGATTGAGAGAAAAATCGCTGAGACGCTTTAACGGATCGGCATTTCCGACGTGTTCCCGCTGGTTTTTTAACAAATTCTTTGATATAGTATGTCTATGCCTAAAAAAAATTTTACCCTTCAGGAAGCTAATCGCCGATTGCCCTTAGTGAAAAAAATTGTCTGTGATATCCTCAATAAAGGAAGAAAGTTAATTTCCCTGGCCGATCATCAACGCCCTGAAGGGCTCCCCGTGGAGGCCGCGATACTTCAAGCTGAGATCGAAGGCTTGATCAGCGAATTAGAAGACCTGGGATGTTATTTTAAAGATTGGCGTTTTGAACAAGGATTGGTGGACTTTCCGGCGATTATTAATGGCCAAGAAGTTTTTTTGTGCTGGCGCAGCGATGAACCCGATATCCGTTGGTACCATCCTCGGCAGGAGGGGTATCCCGGCCGCCAGCTAATTCCTTCCGATTATCTTCTGAATTAATGATCCATGAGTATGATCAAAAATGTTCTTGTCTGTTTCCTAGTTTTTGTCATTCTTTTGGCGGGCGCCTTGGCTTTTTGTCTCATGACCCCTTGGGGAAGCCAATTGATCGTCCGCAAAATGATTTCTTCTTATCTTCGGCCCAACACAATTCAGATCGGCCAGATGCGAGGGGCGTTGGCCAGCGGTTTGTCTTTAGACGATATCCTCCTAACCAATGTTAACGTCCTTCCCGAAGGCAATCGCCTAAGAATCCAGCATCTTTATTTTGCCCTCAACCCTTTTAAGCGTTTTGATTGGACGATCAATGTGGATCATGCCCGGCTTCAATTCCCGGAAACGGACCCTGTGATTATTTTTGGGACACTCAAGAATCAATCCCTGGACTTTAATTGTTTTGCCCCGAGCCTGACGCTAAACGATTTTCGCAACGTTTTCCCCGAGAAGAATATTCCCTGGAAAGTGAAAAATGTGTCGTTAAGCAATGTGGACATTTTCCTTCGAGGGGA
>JAGVNC010000043.1 GCA_020053475.1 Candidatus Omnitrophota bacterium
ATCACGTTGCAAGCTCGTGTTGATTGGTTGGCATGTGAAGTTCCCTGTATCCCAGGCAGAGCTGATTTATCGTTGGACCTGCCTGTCAGAGAGCAATCGCAACAAAATCCCGGTCAGAAAGAAAATTTTGAACGAGCGCGGGCCCAATGGCCGGTCAACGATCTTAATTTAAAAGTTACGGGGATTGACGAGGGGAATAACATCCGCCTTGTTGGGCAATTGCCCCAAGCCCTTCGGCCGGCGCGAGTCGAATTTTTTCCCTTTGAACAGGATATCATTGAACATTCCGCTCCTCAGGTATTTCGTATTTCGCAGGATAAAAAATCTTTCTCCCTGGTTCTTCAAAAGAACGGACGCAGCGCTAAACAATTGAAGCAACTGAAAGGGGTGGCTGTCGCCTATGGGGCAATGAATCATGTTCTTAAGGCGTGGGATGTAGAGGCGGCATTGACGTTGGGGAAAAGCCCAACTGGCTTTAATTCAGGTTCAGGATCGTTGTGGTTGATGCTTGGCTTCGCTTTTTTAGGTGGAATGATTTTAAATTTAATGCCGTGTGTGTTCCCGATCCTTTCGATTAAGGTCCTGACGTTTATCCGCCACGCCCACGACCGGCGGGCGTTAATTAAGTCGGTTAGCGGATATACATTAGGGGTGGTTACGACGTTTGCTCTTCTGGCATTTTTTTTAATTGTTCTGCGGGGTGGAGGGAACAACATCGGCTGGGGATTTCAATTCCAATCACCTTATTTTGTTTCAGGGATTAGCGTTTTTCTATTTTTGATCGCCTTAAATTTCTTTGGGCTTTGGGAATGGAGATTATCTTTTAGTGTATCGCGGGCCAATCCTAATGTGTTCCATTGGAGCGAAGCGTTTTTCAGTGGCATTTTAGCAGTTATTGTGGCCACCCCCTGCACGGCACCTTTTATGGGCACAGCGCTAGGATTTGCGTTCACTCAACCGACGGTTGTTAGTTTGTTGATTTTTATATTTTTAGGTCTGGGATTGGCCTTTCCTTTTGCCGGTTTGTGTTTATTCCCAGG
Source organism: Candidatus Omnitrophota bacterium (assembly GCA_020053475.1). Taxonomy (GTDB): domain Bacteria; phylum Omnitrophota; class Gorgyraeia; order Zapsychrales; family Zapsychraceae; genus JAGVNC01. Next base: position 1,041 of record JAGVNC010000043.1, read on the forward strand.
GCTGCTCAACAAACTTCCTAAGCCCGGGCCTTGGATGGAATATTTCAAAAAGTTTTTAGGCTTTCCTTTATTAGCAACGGTCATTTGGTTATTGTGGGTGTTGGCTGGCCAAAAGGGCGTTTATGCGGTGATTGCTCAATTATTTGGCTGCCTGCTTATCGCCCTTGGATTGTGGATCCATCGGTTGGGAGGCGCTGGCCGTGTGAAAGCAAAATTTCTAGAGTGGCTCGCTTGGTTGATGATTGTGGCCGGAATCGTGTTGCCGTTAAATTATCTTCGGACAGCCTCGTCGATTCAGGGCATCATCAGTGAACAAAAAAGTAAAATTCAATGGCTGAATTTCGACCAAGAGCTTCTCAGCCGATTGCCTCAGGAAGGAAAAATTGTTTTTGTGGATTACACCGCCCGCTGGTGTTTAACATGCCAAGTGAATAAACGGCTTGTTTTAGAACATCCGGACGTTGTCAGAAAATTTAAAGAGATGGGGATCGTGGCCATTAAGGCTGACTGGACCAATCATGATGATGAAATTACGCAAAGTTTGGCGGAATTTGGAAAAAACAGTGTTCCTTTGTATGTCTTGATTTATCCGTCGCGTGAAGGGGTCAAAACGCAATTATTACCCGAAATATTAACTGTTAAAATTGTATTACAATCATTAGGGAAGATTAACCGATAAACAACGAAAGGAAGGAAAAGGATGTTGAAGCGATTTTATTTGTCCATTCTCGGGACATTGTTGATAGCAGGATTAGCCTATGCTCAAGTCACAACGGGTGAACCGGCCAAAAACTTTACGCTCAACGATACGAATGGAAAAGAGCATAGCCTGTCGGAGCATAAAGGCCAATTTGTGGTTTTGGAATGGGTCAATCATGATTGTCCCTTTGTCCAGAAACACTACAATTCTGGCAACATGCAAAATTTACAAAAGGAATTTACAGGAAAAGGAGTTGTGTGGTTTTCGATTAACTCGTCCGCCCCTGGGAAACAAGGCAATTATTCTCCCGAAGAAGCGAACAATCTGACAAAAGAAAAGGGGGCCGCTCCCACCGCTGTTCTTCTTGATCCTGATGGAAGAGTAGGGAAGTTGTACGGCGCACAGACGACACCGCATATGTTCATTGTCAATCCGGGAGGAATTTTGATCTATCAGGGAGCCATTGATGATCAAGCAAGCGTGGACGTCAATGATATCCCGAAATCGCAAAATTATGTCAGGAAGGCGTTGGACGAAGCCATGGCTGGCCAACCGGTCAGTACGGCGGCAACCAAATCTTATGGTTGTTCTGTAAAGTATTAACAGAAGTTTTAACGATATTTGTTTAGAAGCCCTTGGGTTTTAGAGCCATAAAATTCCGGGGGCTTTCTGTTGGAAAAGAAATTTGACAATGGGTATTTAGAAGATAACTGAGATGAATATGTCAAAATTTTATAAATTTTCATTGTTTATCCTGTTTTGTTCATTTTTACTAGGGAAAGAGAATGTTTTTGCTCAAGAAACCGTTCCTTCTCCTGGGGAAAAGCTGGAAGCCGGCGAAATGACCGCTGGCAAACATTTTGCTGAGAAAATCAGGCTACAATGTCCCCAATCGGCGGATATTAGTGACATTCATCTTCAGTTGGAATTCCCCGAAGGCTATGAACTCTTAATAAAAGCCAAGCCCTATTTAAGGATATTTACTGCGGACGGGCAAATAGACGATAAATTAGACATAACTTCTTTGACACCAAGCTTTAAGATTGCTCAAGAGGTTCCCTCTGACATGCTTTATGCGGAATTGAATTTATACTACTGCAAGCATGGGGATGAAGGCCTGTGCTTAATTCGTAATATTCTATTCGAAATTCCTCTTCAAAAGTCCAATCAGCCCCGGCAGCTTAAATTAGCGTATTCCGTGCCTGCGGTAGATATTTAAGTGCAATAATCTAAAATTTTATATAGACCTTGACTTAATCTTTTTGAACATATATTCTATATGTCCCCCTAAAAGGGATAAGTTTGCCTACCGACCCCGTACCGGGACGGTGCAGGCAGGGAGCATTGATGGTTAAACAAGGGAATATTGAACGCCGTAAATCTATCCGCGCCAAGAGGATTTTGAGCCTTCAAATCCGTCCATTTCGTACGCGGCGCAAGATGCCTTCAAAGTGGATTTTGACCACAACGGAAGACATGAGCATGGATGGCTTGTCTTTTTATACGGAATATGAATTTACTCTTGGGGATCTTTTGGATCTTGTGGTCGTTATGGCCGGGGCGTTGACGATCTATCAGGGATATGCCGAAGTGGTACGCGTAGAGCGTAAAAGGACAGGAGTCTATTTTTTTACAGCTGTTAAATTTTCCAGCCGGGTTGTAAAACCATCCGTCAGCCGCAAATCTATCCGCGTTAAAAGCCGCAAACGAGTTTAGTGCCCGCTTTTAAATTCTGTGACCAAAGCCTGTAACGTCGATTTGGCATCCCCGAAAATCATTCGCGTATTATCGTAGTAAAATAGCTCGTTTTCGATTCCAGCAAATCCGGTGGCCATCGAACGTTTTAGGACAAATACAGTTTTGGCTTTATCGGCGTTGATAATTGGCATTCCATAAATAGGGCTGTTTTTATCGTGGCGGGAGGCGGGATTGACCACGTCATTCGCTCCGATGACCATGCAGACATCAACGGTTTCCATTGTCGGGTTAATGTTGTCCATTTCAAGAAGCTGTTCATAAGGGACATTTGCTTCCGCCAAAAGGATATTCATGTGCCCAGGCATGCGTCCGGCCACCGGATGAATGGCAAAGCGCGCTTCAGCACCATTTTTTTCTAAGAGTTCGGCCAATTCCTTGACAACATGTTGGGCTTGGGCGACCGCTAACCCGTAGCCGGGAACAAAAACTACCGAACGCGCTGCTTCCAAAACAAGATAAGCATCTTGAGGGCTAAGAGCTTTGATTTCCCCTTTGACAGCCGATGATGATTGCTTTTTCACGGATCCAAACCCGCTAAAGAGAACATTTTTCAGCGAACGGTTCATCGCTTTACACATGATTTGGGTCAAAATAATCCCGCTGGCCCCTACTAAAGATCCCGCCACAATAAGCATGCTGTTGATAATAACAAAGCCTGTTGCCGCGCCGGCCATTCCTGAATAGCTGTTTAATAGCGAAATAACGACAGGCATGTCCGCTCCGCCAATGGGGATCACAACCATCACGCCTAGGACAAGGGACAAAACAATGATAATGAGGAACAATGGGTAGTTGCCGGCTGGATTCATGCAAAAAATGATTCCTCCGATGACTAGCACAGCTAAGAGAAGGGAGTTGGCAATTTTTTGCCCGGCAAATTGAATCGGCCGGCCGGTTATTTTTTCTTCAAGTTTGGCCCAGGCCATAACGCTTCCCGTAAAAGTGACTCCGCCGATGAGAACAGCCAGATATGTGCTTACGGTAGTTAAAAGAGAACTTGCCGGAGTGAAATGGTAGCTCGCCCAGCCGACCAACAAGCTCGCCAACCCTCCTGAGCCGTTGAGGAGCGCGACCATTTGAGGCATCGCGGTCATCGCGACTTTAAGGGCCATGAAAATCCCGATGACAGACCCAATCACCAATCCGATGATAATCCACTCGAATTCCAATCCTTTTGTTAAGAGCGTCGCCACAATGGCTAAAAGCATGCCCACGGCGGAAAGGAGGTTGGCGTTACGGGCTGTTTTGGGAGAGCTCATTCTTTTTAACCCAATGATAAAAAGAATAGAAGCGATGATATAAATAATGTTGGTGATGATCGTCAAGTTCACTTTTTCTGTCCTTGCTCTTTGGATTTAAACATCTCTAGCATCCGGTTGGTGACGACGTATCCACCGACAACGTTAATCATCGCCAGGATCACGGCGAGTGTCCCCAACGCCGTACAAAACGTACTTCCCGGGGTAAGGCCGGTCGAAAGAATCGCCCCAACAACAGTGATCCCGGAAATAGCGTTAGATCCGGACATTAACGGTGTGTGTAAGATCGAAGGGACTTTGGAAATTAATTCCACGCCGAGAAAAATAGCAATGATAAAAAGAAAAGTAAGGTCGATAAGACCCAGAGCATCCAATTGAGTTTCCATAAATTTTTGTATGTTCAGTTGGTCGCCAGCCGCCAGCGGCCAGTGACCAGTATTTTTGTATTTTCCTGGCGACGGGTCACTGGCGACCGGCCACCTGTTTTAATGCTTCATTTACAATCTTGCCCTGATGCGTAATTAAACATCCCTTGATAATCTCATCTTCCAAATTTAGTTTAAAGACTTTAGCATCTTTGTCCCAATATTCTTCCAGAAGATTGTGAAGGTTTGCCGAATACATTTGGCTGGCATGGGAAGCGACCCGTCCCGGGAGATTGCCAAGGCCGATCATCCGTACGCCGTTAACCACGACTTCCTCGTTAAGCTTAGAGCCTTCGACATTTCCGCCCGATTCAACAGCCATGTCGACAATAATGCTTCCCGGTTTCATCTGAGCCACCATGTCTTTGGTTAACACAATGGGGGCTTTGCGTCCAAAAAGTTGCGCGGTGGTAATGACGATATCGGATTGCGAACACACCTTCGCCATGCCTTGACGTTGTTTTTCCATCTGTTCAGGCGTTAAGGCTTTGGCGTAGCCATCTTTGGTTTGGCCGGTTTCGCCTAAATCAATTTCCACAAATTTAGCGCCCAACGATTGGACCTGTTCTTTCACTACAGGACGCGTATCAAACGCTTCAACACGTGCCCCGAGACGTTTGGCGGTGGCAATCGCTTGAAGGCCGGCCACGCCAGCACCGATAATAAAAACCCGAGCCGGTGTAATCGTTCCCGCCGGCGTCATGAGCATCGGAAAAATTTTGTCGAGACGTTCGGCCGCAAGAATAACGGTCACATACCCAGCGAGATTCGCTTGGGAGCTAAGCGCGTCCATTTTCTGTGCCCGGGTGGTGCGAGGGATCATTTCCATGCTAATGGCGCTTATTTGCTGCTTCGCCAATTCATCAACGAGAGACTTTTCATTGAAAGGATCAAGAAAACTGATATGGATAGAACCTTTTTTCAATAGGCCGACTTCTTCGAGGGGAGGTTTACGCAGGCGCAGAACAATATCGGAAGAGGAGAGAATCGATTTGCGGTCACCCGATACCTGGGCTCCGGCTTTTTTATAATCATCATCCGAAACACCGATGGTCGCCCCTAACCCAACTTCAACGACAATCGAAGCCCCTTTTTTGGCCAGCCGATCAACAGAGGCGGGAATCAAGGGGACACGTTTTTCTCCGGGGTGAGTTTCTTTAACAACGCCAATCTGCACGACAACCTCCAATCTTCCTAATTTTTCTAGAATAGCAAATCGAAGAGGCAAGTCAAGGAACAATTCACATTTGTATGTTGACAAGCCATAGTGGCACGTATATAGTACCAGACAAGTTTAAGTTTTTATAAGATTTAATCCTGAATTTTTAACATGCCCTCTGTTTTAGGTACTCCTGAACGCCCCTTACGCGTTGCCATCATCGGTAGTGGCCCAGCCGGATTTTACGCGGCGGGATCCCTGCTCAAATCTTCTTTAAAAGTCAAGGTGGATGTCATTGATCGTTTGCCCTGCCCTTACGGACTCGTGCGTTATGGAGTGGCTCCGGATCATCAAAAAATCAAAAATGTTATCAAGGTTTACGAAAAAACAGCGGAGCAATCAGGTTTTTCGTATTTGGGCAATGTCAATGTTGGCAAAGACATCGCAGTTCATGAGTTAAAGCGCTATTACGATGCCATGATTTTTGCCAGTGGCGCGGGGACCGATCGAAAACTAGGGATCCCTGGCGAAGATTTTTTGGGGAGCCATACGGCTACGGAATTTGTGGCTTGGTACAACGGCCATCCTGAGTATAAAAATAGAGAATTCGATCTTTCTAAAGAAATCGCTGTCATTGTGGGACAAGGGAATGTGGCGGTGGATGTCTGCCGGATATTGTCAAAGACAGTTGATGAATTAAAAAATACCGATATTGCCAAGCATGCCTTGGAGGTTTTAGCCGAAAGCAAAATTAAGGAAGTCCATATGATCGGCCGACGGGGGCCGGCTCAAGCAGCTTTTACGCCAGCGGAAATCCGTGAATTCGGTGAATTGGCGGATTGTTATCCTGTGTTTAATAATCCGGACGACTTGAATCTTAATGAATCCAGCCAGAAGGAGTTGGAATATCCGCAGTCGGCGCCTAAAAAGAAAAATTATGAGATTTTAAAGAGTTTTTTAGATATACAACCCAATCATCGCAAACGGAAATTTGTCATTCATTTCTTTCAAAGCCCGATAGAAATTATCGGAAAAAAGAAAGTTGAAAAAGTTATCTTAGAGCGTAATGCGCTCGTTGGGTTACCCGGGCATCAGAAATCCAGAGGCACAGGCGAAAAAGTTCAATTGCCGTGCGGTATATTTTTTCGCAGCGTTGGGTATCGCGGCCTTCCCATCCCGGGAGTTCCATTTTCAGAGCAATCGGGCGTCATCCAAAATCAAGGGGGACGAGTCACCGATAGCGAACACATTGATATGGGATTGTATTGCGCGGGGTGGATTAAGCGCGGGCCGTCAGGCATTATTGGAACGAATAAACCGGACAGCGAAGAAACCGTCAAGCATCTTCTCCAAGATGTTCCGGCGCTAAAGCCATGCGAGATCCCGGACACAGCCAAATTAATTTCTTATTTGAAAGATAAAGAGTTGCGCGTGGTGAGCTTTGAAGATTGGAAGAAGATTGATGCTGCTGAAGTTGAGCGTGGGGAAAAACTTGGCAAACCGCGCGAAAAATTTGTCACCATCCAAGGAATGCTTTCTGCCTGCAATCCTACCTACCAGCGGGGCTAATCATCCGATGGCAGGCAAAAACCTCACGTTCCACGTAGAAATTACGGAACGTCGGGATGCGACGGCCGAAGAGATCGATCACGGCCATAGTCATCATCCGAATCATCCCCATTCACATTAATCTGTAAAATTAATCGACAACGTAATCCGTCGGGAAGGGCTTTGTCATCAGCTCGGAGGTGGCGGGGTTTTCTTTAAGATGCGCAATGAGGGCATCGACCCCGATGCGCCGGTGATAAGCGCCCAGGCTTTCGCCCTTATTGGCGTTCTTTTTATAAAATTTGAATAATGTGTCGATCACAATCGCGCATTTTTCGCGAGGGACAGAGCGAAGGTACATGGCGTTGCCGTCGCTTGCGATCAGCGGCGTGCCTTGGAAGCGAGCTGTTTCATCGCCGAAGAGTTTAAACTGATACCGATCTACCCCTGAACCGACAAGCCCGATCGATTTGGTAGCCGGACGAAAGCACTGACGTTCACACCCGGTGATGCCAATCGATTCCGCCATGCCACCCCAGCCCATCGTTTCAAGTTCATCGATGAGATAAGGCTCAAATTTTTCCGAATCGGTGTATGTTAAGCGGCACGTATCGCGGCCAACGCAAGCCCCGGAAAGAAGGCGTAATGTTGAATAGGCTTTACCGTTTCTTTCCCCAAATCCATATTTTGCCAAGTCGGCTTCAAAATCTTTTTTGGACGCTTCGGGAATATTGACGAACAAAGCGTCCTGATTGGGCGTAATCAGGACTTCAATGGGATATTTATTCATGATGTCGCGCATCATCGTTTGTAATTTTCCGTTAGGCCCATAGTCGGTGATGCGGCCGTTTTCGATAAACGCGCCATACGCCCAAAGCCCGTTGGACGGTTGTTTAGTCCAACCAAGGTGCAGATGACGACCGCCATAATCAAGGTTCTCATTTGGTTTTTGCAAAGGAAACCCTACCATCGCGCTGACTTGATCGCGGTACCAATCGATCCCCATTTTTTTCACTACATATTTAACGCGGGCCCACCAGCGATTTTGCCGGTCGCCCCATTCTTGCTGGACTTTGACAACCGCATCCAAAACTTGGAGGAGCCGCGTTTCATCAATTTGGCACAAGGGGAGCCCCAGAGCCGCAATGGTTGGTTTCCCATTGCGCTCGCCTTGGCCGCCACCGACGTAAATTTGGAATTTGGTGACTTTGCCGTTTTCCACAACTGGTGCCACCGATAAATCATTGGTACGCAACTCAACACAATTGTCCGGGACAAGTTTACCTGTTTTCGGATCTTTATGAATGGCAGAGAGAGCGATCTTAAATTTACGATTTAACAAACTGGGGCCGTATTCGAACGACTGCTCAGGGTTGCGCACGTATTTTGGGTCGATCGCGAAAATTTTAATGAAAGGTTCCAATGGCAATTGGAAGTAAAGCCCCAGTTTTTGGGCCCAGGCATGCGCATTGTACACATCTGAAAAGCGCGAGAAAGGGCATCCCATGACATTGCGGGTATTATCGCCGCCACCATTCAAACTGTTGTATCCGGATTCGGCGATGCGTTTAACAATTTCACCGACATGTTCTTTTTGAATCCAGTGAAATTGGATATTCTGACGGGTGGTCAGACGGATAGAAGGGTGCCCATCAGTGTCTTTAGTATATTTTTGCGATAACTCTTCAATGATGTTCCACTGTCCGCGGTTGAGAGGCCCGCCACCGGGGATACTAATGCGGATCATGTACATCCAATCCTTTTCTTCGCCGGTTTTGGCGCGGTCAAATTCAAGATAAATGCCTAAGGATTTGGCCAGTTGTTCGGTTTCCCAGGCAATCTCCGGTTTGATTGGATCATTGAATTCATCTTTGATCTGCTGTTGGCGCAAATGGGCCGTTAACTTATTGTTTTCCTCACGGGAAAAATCAATGCGCGGTGTCTGAAAATTGGGGTCTAATGGTTTTTTCATGGTGGTTAAGGGTCCGAGGAAAGGGATTTATTCCCGCCTGACGAATTTTATTATATAATAATATCCGATAGGGGGTGAATGTCAATCTTTTTTGCCAATGAATGATGAAAATTACTGATCAAGAACAGGATTATGTCGGCCGCTGGTGGCACAAGCAGGAAGACGGGCGGATTTTATGTACCCTTTGTCCTCGGGCTTGTATGTTGCAAGAAGGGCAGCGGGGGTTTTGTTTTGTCCGCCAAAATATTGGCGGGAAGATGGTGTTGACGACCTACGGCCGCAGCAGTGGATTTTGTATTGATCCTGTCGAGAAAAAACCTCTTAATCATTTCTATCCCGGGACAAGTATCCTTTCCTTTGGGACCGCCGGATGCAATCTGGGGTGTAAATTCTGCCAAAATTGGAATATCAGCAAATCTAAAGAGTGGGATCGGTTGACCGATCAAGCTTCGCCTGAAAAAATTGCCCGTGTCGCGAAATCCCTTGGCTGCCGTAGTGTTGCGTTCACTTACAATGACCCGGTTATTTTTGCTGAATACGCGATGGACGTAGCCGATGCCTGCCGTGCCCAGGGGGTCAACGCCGTGGCCGTTACGGCTGGGTACATGACGGATGAATCTCGCCCGGAATTTTATAGCCACATGGATGCGGCGAATGTGGATCTCAAAGGCTTTACGGAAGATTTTTATCAACGACTTACCCTAAGCCATTTACAGCCTGTCTTAGATACGCTTGTTTATCTCAACCATCAAACAAATGTTTGGTTTGAAATCACAACACTGTTGATCCCGGGAGAGAATGACAGTGACCAAGAAATCCATGCGATGAGCGAATGGATCATGGCCAATTTAGGGCCGGATGTTCCGCTACATTTTACCGCTTTTCATCCCGATTTTCGCATGACCGATCATCCTCACACGCCAGCCGTGACATTGACTCGAGCGCGTAACATCGCCTTGTCCAAAGGGTTGCGCTATGTTTATACCGGGAATGTTCATGACCCACAAGGGTCCAGCACCTATTGCTATCAATGCAAACGCCGCATTGTCGAGCGGGACTGGTACGTTTTGGGCGAATACCACATCAAAAACGGCTGTTGCCAGTATTGCCAGGCGCCGATTGCCGGTCATTTTGAAGACTGGCCCGGAACGTGGGGAGCGAAGCGCTTGCCTGTCCAATTATCCGAGTTCCCTTAGGAATTTCGTCTTTAAGGAAATGCAAAAAAAACTTTTAAATTATTGAAAAGCCACTATACTTAAGGAAAGCAAAAAAGCTTCAAAGTTCCAACGTTTTTTAAAAGATGTTAAATGCTGCCGGGGCACGGATTTCAATAATAAACATTTAGGAAATATCGGAGGATGATGCGCATGATTCCTGTGAAGTCTGTTATGACAACGAACGTTATTTTTGTCCGGCCGGAAACTCCCATTTATGAAGCCCTGGATATTTTGAGCAATAAAAAAATCAGCGGAGTGCCTGTGGTCAATGACCAGATGGAAGTCGTTGGGATCCTTTCCGAAAAGGATGTCTTGCAACTGTTGATTGATAAAGCTTTGGACGTAAAATCAACCGTTGATAACTACATGACACGGGAAGTGGTGAGTTTTACAGAAGAAGATGATATCGTGGCGATTTGTAAATTTTTTATCCGTAGTTATATCCGCCGGGTCCCGATTGTCCGCGACAGCAAGCTGGTCGGGATCGTCAGCCGACGGGACATTGTCAACGTGATTTTGGAAGCCAAAAGCAAAATGTCGCCGCTGCGCTATGCCTAGACGGTTTTTTAATGACGTAGATCCATTTATGTCTGCCAAAGAAACAGGTCCTCATCTTAACCCTGTCGTTTCAGCCTTTAACAAAATCCTCGACAGCAAGATCGCCGGCACGGCGGGGATCGTTTATCCTCGGGGCCCGGGATTGATCGATAAAATCAAACCCTTAGGGTACGCTTTTTTGGTTGTTTCACAGCCTCATGCCCAAGAGAATGCCGCTAACGAGGATTTCGCCTTTGATGATACAGAAACGTAACCAACAAATGTTTTTAAAAAGTTTTAACATTTAACAAGGAGTTCCAATGAACACGAAGAAAAGATGGATAATCATGTTCTTGAGTATCGGTTTTACTTTCGCAGGATTCAATAATGTCTTTGCCCAAAACGAGATTCTCCCCCCGGGCATTCCTGCGCAAGATAATTCCGTGATGAATGAAGAAATGATTCTCGAAGAAATGGCTCAGGAAGGTGGAATGGTTGAAGAGGTTGTCATTGCACTACAAGCGACTGCCGCAATTGCCGGAACCGCCGAAGGTTCACCGATGACGGGGATGGTGGAGTTTTATGAAGAACCCAATGGGTTAAGGGTAGAGGCTCAAATTGCCAATGCTCCGGCGGGTACGCATGGATTTCATATTCATGAACATGGCAGTTGTGATGATGAAGGGAAAGCCGCTGGCGGCCATTTCAATCCTGCCGGTGTTCCGCATGGCCTGCTTGCACGCGATGGAGAAGATGCCGCTCATGCCGGGGATTTAGGGAATATTATCATTAATGAAAATGGGCAGGGGGTATTGACCGGCTTTTTACCAGGGGTACGCGTCCAGGGCGGGAATATTAACGTCGCTGGTTTGGCTGTGATCCTCCATGAAAAAGAGGATGATTTTGGCCAGCCGACAGGAAACGCCGGCGGGCGTATCGGTTGCGGGATTATTTCGCTAGCGCAATAAATTTAATCCTCAGGACAATCTTTTTATTATGCAATTCTCACCTGAAAAATCCGTCCTTTTGATCATTGATGTCCAGGGCAACCTTGCCTACAAGATGCATGAGAAAGACAAGTTGTTTCATAATCTTACCGGCCTTATTAAAGCCGCTCAAATATTAGAGATTCCGGTTGTTTATACTGAAGAAGCCCCAGAAAAGATAGGGAAGACTGTTCCCGAGATGGCCCATCTTCTGGGTGGTGTTCCGCATTTCTCTAAAGATACATTCAGTTGCTGTGGTGAGCCTGCTTTTTTTACGCACCTCAAATCTTTTAAACGCAAACAAGTCATTGTGGCCGGGATTGAAACGCATGTCTGTGTTTTTCAGACGGCGCTCGATCTGGTTAAAAATAAATACGACGTGCAAGTTGTGGGTGATGCCGTGTCTTCCCGGATGGAGCAGAATAAAGAAATCGCCCTGGCCCGTCTGCGCCAAGAAAGCGTGACGATTACCTGCGTTGAAATGCTTGTCATGGAACTTCTTCGCACGAGTCAACATGAAAAGTTTAGGGATGTGTTGAGATTGATAAAATAAAAATTCGTCGCTCGTTTCTCGCCGCTTGTCCCGTGGAAGGCAAAGCCTTCCCGGGATTTTAAATCCCTGAAATCGCTTTGCGATTTCAGGGGATCGCTAGCAAAATTTGAGCGGCGATAGACAAGCGACGAGCGACTTATTAAAGGAGTTCCCCATGCCCCCCAAATCCAGCGCCTTAAGCAACACAATGGTTGACGCTTTGTTAGAAGAGCATCGGATCTTTAAGCCGAGTGCCGATTTCAAGAAAAAGGCTTTTGTTAAAGATGTTTCTATTTACGAAAAGGCCGCCAAAGATCCGGAAAAGTACTGGGCCGAGTGCGCCAAGCGCCTGGATTGGGTTAAGCCGTGGAGCAAAGTGCTCGAATGGAAGCCACCGTTTGCGAAATGGTTCGTCGGCGGGAAATTAAACGCCAGTTACAACTGTCTGGATCGGCACATTAAAAATGGTTTAGGGAAAAAGACCGCCATCCTGTGGGAAGGTGAACCTGGCGATTCACTGAAAATTACTTATGAAGAAGCCTCTAAGGCCGTCAATAAATTGGCCAATGCCATGAAATCGTTAGGAATTAAAAAAGGCGATCGCGTGGCGATTTATATGCCGATGATTCCCGAAGCCGCGTACGCGATGCTTGCCTGCGCGCGGATTGGAGCGGTGCATACGGTTGTCTTCGGCGGATTCAGCGCGGAAGCGTTGCGCGAGAGGATCAATGACGCTCAAGCCAAACTACTCATGACTTCTGACGGCGGGTTCCGCCGGGGGAAAATCTTGCCTTTGAAAGACACCTCTGACCAGGCCGTGGAGGATTGCGCGTCGATTAAGAATGTGATTGTCGTCAAACGCACCAAAAATAATGTGGAAATGAAGCGGGGCCGCGACCATTGGTATCACGAACTTGTGGCCAAAGAAAAAGATGTATGCGCGCCGGAGCCCATGGATGTCGAGGACATGTTGTTTATTCTTTATACCTCTGGGACAACGGGGAAACCAAAGGGGATCATGCACACGACCGGCGGTTATATGGTTGGGGCGGACACGACGACCCAAATGGTGTTTGACCTGCGCGACGACGATGTTTTCTGGTGCACGGCGGATATCGGCTGGGTCACCGGGCACACTTACTTTGTGTACGGCCCGATGTCGAATGCGGCAACGCAGGTGATGTACGAGGGCACGCCGGACCATCCCGAACGCGACCGTTTTTGGAAGATCATCGAAAAATACAAAGTCACGATTTTTTATACCGCACCGACGGCGATCCGTTCGTTTATGAAATGGGGAACGCAGTGGCCGGAGAATTGTCATTTGTCATCGTTGCGGTTGTTGGGAAGTGTCGGTGAGCCGATCAACCCCGAGGCGTGGATGTGGTATTACACCCACATCGGGAAGGAACAATGCCCGATTGTGGACACGTGGTGGCAGACCGAGACGGGATGCATTATGATTTCAGCCCTGCCAGGAATCACTGATTTAAAACCTGGGTCCGCGACAAGGCCTTTGCCGGGCGTCAATGTCGTCATCCTTGATGATGATGGAAAAGAAATTCAGCAGGGCGGCGGGATTTTAGGAATTACTCAACCTTGGCCGTCGATGTTGCGCGGGATTTGGGGCGACCCGGAGCGTTACAAGCAGACATACTGGAGCCGCTGGCCGGGGATTTATTTCCCCGGAGATGGGGTCAAGCGCGACAAGGACGGATTTTTGTGGCTCTTGGGCCGGGTCGATGACATTATGCTCGTGGCCGGGCACAATATTTCAACGATGGAAGTGGAAAGCGCCCTTGTTGACCATCCCAGCGTGGCCGAATCCGCGGTTGTTGGGATCAGCGATGCCATCAAAGGCCAGGCGATTGCAGGATTCGTCATTTTAAAAGAAGGGAATAAGCCAAGCGATGACATGATCAAGACGTTAAAAGAACATGTCGCCAAGAAAATTGGCGCCATCGCCCGCCCGGAGAAAATCCTTTTTACCCCGGAACTTCCTAAAACCCGTTCCGGCAAAATCATGCGCCGGCTCTTGCGCGATATCGCCGAAGGCCGCGCGCTGGGTGACGTCACCACTCTCGCCGACGTTGCCGTTGTGCAGAATTTGAAAGAGAAATACGAAGAGGCGTAGTTTATGAATTTTTGGGACATCGATGAGGCCATTGCCCGATGGATGTATCGTTACGGGCGATTTCTTTTGAGAATATCATTGGCGATTATATTCATCTGGTTTGGGGCGCTTAAGGTTGTCAATATAAGCCCGGCGCAAGATTTGGTAACCAAAACCGTTTATTGGGTCGATCCCAAGGTGTTTATTCCTATTTTAGGGTATTGGGAAATTTTAATCGGCGTAGGGCTTTTGTTCCGCCGATTGATTCGTGTGGCGATATTTCTTTTGTTTTTACAAATGCCGGGAACAGTTTTGCCGTTATTTATTTTGCCGAATGTATGTTTTACGCAATTTCCTTTTGGCCTTACCATGGAAGGCCAGTATATTATCAAGAATCTTGTCTTGATCAGTGCGGCGCTTGTGATCGGCGGGACTGTCCGCGGCCGTGAGAACGCCGATCCATTGGTAAAAGTATAAGATTGGCATTGGCCAGATTCTCGCCGCGCGGCGAGAATTGTAGTGTAAAACACTGAAGATTGAATTCGCGCCATTCCGCACGAATTGACATTTATCCAAATTGATCCTCATGCCGCAGAATCGTTTTCTACTTTTCATTCTTCTGGTTCTCACATTTTTCGTCTACCAGCCGGGGTTGAATAAACAATTTCTGAACTGGGACGACGAAATCCACATTACACAGAATCCGCAGGTGATTTCGCTGGCCCTATCTAATATCCGTGATATTTTTACCCAGACTGTTAACCGCACATATATTCCCTTAACAACACTGTCGTTTGCCATCGAGCATCAATTTTTCGGGTTTAATTCGTTTGTTTTCGCTGTTACGAATGTGCTTTTGCACGCGGCCGTTGTTGCGCTTATGTTTTTCTTGGCGTTGAAGATGGGATTATCCCGCGGCGCGGCATTTTTCGCCGCGTTACTTTTCGCGATTCATCCGATGCATGTCGAGTCGGTGGCTTGGCTGACCGAACGCAAGGACGTTTTGTATTCTGTGTTTTATCTTCTGGCGTTACATCAATATTGGAATTATTTGGAGCGGGGAAAGAGGCAGTCGTATTTTTTGTCGATCCTTTTTGCTTTATTGAGCATGTTGTCAAAGCCAATGGCGTACAGCTTGCCGTTAGTCTTATTTATTTTTGATTGGCTCTACGGGATGCGGGAAACCGTTCGCGGGCCCCTCCGCCCGGCGTGCCCGCCCCGGCAAGCCAAAGCGGCGGGCCGGGGGATCCTCCCGCTCACTGGTTTCCCGCATCACCTATTAAACAAAATCCCATTTTTTTTGATCGTTATCCCATTGGGATTAATTACGCATTTAGCTAATCGCCATGTTTTGACCGTGAATGCCGACGTTGGCCGGGCATTTTTGACAGCCGTCTGGACATTTACGTTTTACATCCGCAAATTCCTTTGGCCGGAAAACATTTCGCCAATTTACAGCTTGCCTGAACCGATCAGTCTGTCCAATCCTGAGTATCTTTTGGCTGCGGGGATCTTCGCCGCTCTAATTTTCTGCACGATTTTATTCCGCAGAAATAAATGGCTAGTGTTCGCGGCCGTGTTTTACGTTGCATCCATTATTTTACTGATCCGTTTCAACACCGCCTCAGTTTTTACTGCCGTCCAGGACCGGTTCATGTATTTGCCTAGTTTAGGGGTTTGTTTGTTGTTTGGTTATGTTGCGGACGACGTGCTGGAATCGTGGCGGAAAAACAAAATTGCTTTCCGGTTAGGTGTCGTTTACATCAGTTTAATGTTTTTGTCGCTTTCTTGGGCAGCGACTCAACGCGTTGAAACGTGGAACAATAATTTGACATTCTGGAATCACGTTATTAAAAATAATCCCACGATTGACTTCGCTTATTATAATAGAGGGAAAGCGTATGAAAAGCAGGGACTTGTCCCCGAGGCCTTGAGTGATTACACAAAGGCGATTGAAATAAATCCGCAATTCACGAAGCCTTACAATAATCGGGCAATTTTGTTCCAGAAGCAAAGAATGTATACTAAAGCGCTGGACGATTATCAGCGCCTCGTAGCACTCGACCCTAATTCTGTTTTGGTTTATTACAATCGCGGGCTGTTGTATCTGGAATTAAAAGAATATCCCGAAGCTCTTCGTGATTTTGACAAAGCAGTGGCGCTTAACCCAAATTTTGCCCCGGCACATCACGCCAAAACCCTGGTGCCCACAGTCCGATGAAAGATTCCGTCCAACAATGCGCGCAGTTTATCCGTGAAGCGGAATCGATTGTTGCTTTAACAGGGGCCGGGATTTCGACAGGTGCGGGCATCCCGGACTTCCGTGGCCCGCAAGGGCTTTACATCACCCGCCGCTACGATCCTGAGAAGGTCTTCGATATCAATTATTTTCTGCAGAACCCTAAGCCATTCTTTGCTTTTGCCAAAGACTTCATCGGGTTGGAACAAAAGATCAAACCGACATTCGCGCATCGCTTCTTGGCCGCTTTAGAAAAGCAAGGTAAACTCAAAGGCATCGTGACCCAAAATATCGACTCGTTGCATCAAATGGCCGGCAGTCAAAACGTCTTAGAAATGCACGGGAGTTTTTGGAAAAGTTATTGCCTTGAGTGCCGTCAGGAATACTCTTTTGATCAAATGAAAGAGATGCTGGCCGCAAACGATGTTGTTTCTTGTTCTTGCGGCGGTGTCATTAAGCCGGACATCGTATTTTTTGGCGAAAACGTCAAACATTTGGATCAATCAGCTCAGCTGGCCCAGGAAGCGGACTTATTTTTTGTGATCGGGTCGTCCTGTGTCGTTTATCCGGCGGCGATGCTTCCGCAGTACACTTCTGGTATCATTATTGTGGTTAACCAAGGAGATGTAGACCGGAATTTAACCAATGTTGGATTGAAGGTGAATTATGACATCGACACATTCTTTCAAAAAGTTGCCGCAGAAATGAATCTTAATGTTAATTTTGTTGGAAAATAAAGTTAAGGAGAAGCGCCTATGCAATTAACCAGCCCAGCCTTTCAGCATAACCAAATGATCCCGGCTAAGTATACCTGCCAGGGAGAAGACATCAATCCTGTATTGCTTATCAAAGATATTCCATCTCAATCAAAAAGTTTGGTTTTGATGATGGATGACCCAGATGCGCCCGGAAGCACCTGGGATCACTGGATTATTTTTAATATCGCGCCGACAATACAAAGAATAGAAGAAGATACTGCCCCCGGGACGCAAGGGAAGAATAGTTGGGGAAGAAACGACTACGGCGGGCCTTGTCCACCTTCAGGCACTCACCGTTATTTTTTTAAATTGTACGCGCTGAACCAAAATCTTAATTTGAAAGAAGGCGTGCGTAAGCGTGAAGTTGAGCAAGCGATGGATGGGCATGTGATCGAAAAGGCCGAACTCATCGGGCTTTACAAAAAATTTTAGGTCAGGGCGAGCCTTGCACGGTAGCGGCACTTTATGGTGGTTGATTTATTGCGTAAAAAATCCGATTTCATTGTTTCTTTTTTTAGAAACAGTATGTTATGATAATCCTCTAACGAATTTATATTCAATGAGTTATAAACAATGGGCTCCTTATCCACCTATTTTACATCATCCGTTGGCCGTAAACAGATTGTGGCTGTCACGGGGTTATTGTTAATCCTTTTTGTCATCGGCCATCTGGCAGGCAATTTGCTGATTTTCCTTGGCCCCGAAGCATTTAATAATTACGCTAAAAAACTGGCTGGCTTGCGCCCGGGGCTTTATCTTGTTGAAGTTGGGCTTTGCTTTGTTTTTGTTGTCCATTTCTTTGTGACAGGCGTTCTTGTTTATGAAAATTATTTGGCGCGCAACACTCAGTATGGAGTCAATGCCGCCAAAGGGCAACGCTCCTGGGCGACCCGCCTGATGCCTTACACAGGAACTCTCTTGCTTGTTTTTGTCGTTTATCATCTTTTGGATTTTACTTTTATTGACAAGCACGGCCACCGCAGCATCCTTGCTGATGGGAACAGTTATGGGCTTTACGGTGTTGTCGTTAATGCGTTTGCTGACCCGGGGCACAGCACCTTTTATATTGCCGCGATGATGGCGTTAGGATTACATTTGAGCCACGGGGTGGAAAGTTTTATCCAGACGTTTGGCTTCAATCACCCCCGTTACACTCCGATGATCAAAACATTTAGCCATATTTTTGCTCTCGTGATAAGCTTTGCTTACAGCTCGATTCCTGTTTACATTTTGCTTAATTACCCGAAAGTTCCCTGATGCCTGAACTGAATGCCAAAATTCCCAGTGGCCCTTTAAAAGACAAGTGGACCCAACATAAGGCCCACATCAAACTTGTCAATCCGGCGAACAAGCACAAGTACAATATTATTGTCGTGGGGACAGGGTTGGCCGGCGGTTCAGCTGCTGCTACGCTGGCTGAATTAGGCTACAATGTGCAAGTTTTTTGTTTCCAAGACAGTCCGCGCCGCGCCCACAGTATTGCCGCGCAAGGGGGGATTAACGCATCCAAGAATTATCCTAATGACGGTGACAGCATTTACCGGTTGTTTTATGACACGATTAAGGGTGGGGATTTTCGTTCCCGGGAAGCAAATGTTTATCGCTTGGCTGAGGTGAGTGGAAACATTATTGATCAATGCGTGGCGCAAGGCGTGCCTTTTGCCCGGGAATATGCCGGATATTTGGACAATCGTTCGTTCGGCGGCGCGCAGGTTTCCCGTACATTTTACGCGCGGGGGCAAACCGGCCAGCAGTTGTTGTTAGGCGCTTACAGCGCGCTGATGAAAGAAGTCAATAAGGGCAGTGTCAAGATGTTCCCGCGCACGGAGATGCTAGAGCTGGTCGTTGTGGATGGTGTGGCGCGAGGGATTGTCACGCGCAACCTTGTGACGGGAGACATCGAAACGCACGCGGCCGATGCTGTTGTCCTGGCCACCGGCGGGTACGCGAACGTTTTTCATTTGTCAACCAATGCCAAGGGCGCTAATGTCACCGCTATTTGGCGGGCGCATAAAAAGGGGGCCTTTATGGCCAACCCTTGTTACACGCAAATTCATCCTACATGTATTCCTGTCCACGGAGATTACCAGTCGAAGTTAACGTTGATGAGTGAAAGTTTGCGCAATGACGGGCGCGTTTGGGTCCCTAAAAAACCTCAAGATAAACGTAATCCTCGTGACATCCCGGAAGAGGAGCGCGATTATTATCTTGAACGTAAATACCCGAGTTTTGGAAATTTGGTGCCGCGTGATTTAGCTTCCCGTAATGCGAAAGAAGTGTGTGATGAGGGGCGCGGAGTTGGCCCGACGGGCCAGGCTGTCTATCTCGATTTTGCCGACGCGCTTAAACGATCAGGCAAGGCCGTTTTGGCAGAACGTTACGGAAATCTTTTTGACATGTATGAAAAAATCACCGGCTCCAACCCCTACGACGAACCGATGATGATTTATCCGGCCGCGCATTACACGATGGGGGGATTGTGGGTTGATTATAATTTGATGAGCAACCTTCCCGGGCTATTTGTCATCGGCGAGGCGAATTTTTCAGATCACGGGGCGAATCGTTTGGGCGCCAGCGCGTTGATGCAGGGGCTGGCCGACGGATATTTTATTTTGCCTTATACGATTGGAGACTATTTGGCTGGTGTCAAGGCGGGCAAGGCAACAACGGACATCCCGGAATTTAAAGAGGCGGAAAAGTACGCTAAAGAAAAAATCAACCGGTTATTAACCATTCGCGGCAAGCGCACCGTTGATGAATTTCATCGCGAATTGGGGCTGTTGATGTGGAATCAATGCGGCATGGCCCGTGATGAAAAGGGCCTCAAAGAAGCGTTGAGCCGGATTTTTGAAATCCGCAATGAATTCTGGCAAAATGTCGATGTCCCGGGCTCTGGAACGGACTTGAATCAATCGTTGGAGAGGGCTGGGCGTGTGGCCGATTTCCTTGAATTTGCCGAAACGATGGTCTACGACGCGTTGCATCGCAAGGAATCTTGCGGAGGGCATTTCCGGGAAGAGTTTCAAACCCCCGAGGGGGAAGCTCTTCGTAACGACAATCATTTCTGTTACGTGGCCGCGTGGGAATTTAACGGTGTGGGCAAAGAACCTGTTCTACATAAAGAACCATTGGATTTTGAAGAAGTACATTTAGCACAGAGGAATTATAAATGAGCAAAATCAACCTAACCCTCAAAGTTTGGCGGCAAAAAAACGGCCGCGAAAAAGGTGGGTTCGAAACCTACACGGCCAAAGACATTGACACGGATATGTCTTTTTTGGAAATGCTGGATGTCGTCAACGAACAATTGACGCACGAAGGGAAAGAGCCGATCGCTTTTGATCATGATTGCCGGGAAGGGGTTTGCGGGATGTGCGGGGCAGTTATTAACGGCCAAGCTCACGGCCCTTTAAAGGGGACGACACTTTGTCAGTTGCATATGCGCAATTTTCGTAACGGCGAAACATTGGTGATTGAACCGTGGAGGTCGCGAGGATTTCCTATTCTTAAAGATCTTGTCGTTGATCGCTCAGCCTTTGACCGAATCATCGCGGCAGGAGGGTACATCTCCGTAAAAACAGGCCAGGCTCCAGACGCTCATGCTGTTCCCGTCCGCAAAGAAGATTCAGACACGGCTTTTGACGCGGCCGCTTGCATTGGTTGTGGCGCGTGTGTCGCGGCGTGCCCTAATGCGTCGGCAATGTTGTTCACGGCAGCTAAAGTATCGCATTTAAGTCATTTGCCTCAAGGCCAAGTGGAAGCCCCTGAACGCGTGATCAAGATGGTGGAGCAAATGGATAAAGAACGATTTGGAAATTGTTCGAATGAATATGAGTGTGAAGCGGCGTGCCCTAAAGAAATTTCCGTAGAGCATATTGCCCGAATGAATAGTGAATATCGCCAAGCAAAATGGAAGGCTAAACATTAGTAAAGGAATATCAAACATCATTGGTTAGATGTCCACGGTTAACTAACAACGACGCGGGCTTCGTAAACGATAAACTTAAAACGAAAAATGATCAATATGCATCTTCATATCGATAAAACAACTATTCTTAAACATGACGTGGCCGGCCCGCGCTACACCAGTTATCCGGCGGCCCCAGCGTGGAATGAGGACGTCACCTCAGAGGTTTATCAGGAGAGGTTAAAAAAATTTGGGGAATCGGCGAAGACACTTTCGCTTTATTTCCACCTTCCTTTCTGCCGATCATTGTGCACATTTTGCGCCTGCAATGTCATTATTCGTCAGCCGGATGAAAAATATGGCAATGAATACAACGCTTATCTTCTAAAGGAAATGGCAATGGTGAGCCAGGCCATTGGGAAAAAAATGACGGTTAAGCAGCTTCATTGGGGCGGAGGGACACCCACATTTTTAACTGAACTGCAAATGGAGAAATTGTTTTTAAGGACCGAAAAACATTTTAATATCGACAAGGAAGGGGAAATTGCGATTGAAATCGATCCACGAACGATCAGCTTTGATAAGCTTAAATGCTTGCGTCAGTTGGGATTTAACAGGATTTCGTTAGGCGTCCAGGATTTTAACGCTAAGGTTCAACAGAGCGTTAATCGCATTCAGCCATTTGAGGTCGTTGAGCGTTGTACAACGTGGGTCAGGCAATTAGGATTTAAATCAATCAATTTTGACCTTATTTATGGGTTGCCTCACCAGACAACGGAAAGTTTTCGTAAAACAGTTGATTTAGTCATGACTCTGAAGCCTAATCGCATCGCGCTTTACAGTTTTGCGTATTTACCTTGGCTGAAAAAACATCAGCGTAAAATGGATTTATCTTCTTTGCCAACTCGTGAGACAAAGTTGGATATTTTTCTTTTGGCTCGTGATATTTTTGTCAATGATGGATATCAAGCCATCGCGATGGACCATTTTGCGTTAGCCGACGATGAATTAGCCCAAGCGTTTAATGCCGGCAAACTTTATCGCAATTTTATGGGATACACGGTCAAGCCAGCGGATGAGTACATCGGGTTGGGGGTGAGTTCTATCGGATTTTTTGAAGACGCGTTCATTCAAAATCATAAAATATTGCGCGACTATTACGAAACGCTTGATAAAGGCCAATTGCCTGTTGAACGGGGAAAAATTCTAAGCCAAGACGACCGTATCCGACAATGGGTCATTCATTCGTTCATGTGCCATTTTGAAATTAATAAACGGGAATTTAAGGATAAATTCTTCGTTGATTTTGATGAATATTTTAGTTCAGAACGGGCTCATTTGAATCGTTGTCTAGAAGATGGATTAATTTGCATGAAGCCTGATCAAATTACCGCCTCAGGCTTGGGAAAAATTTTTATCCGGAATGTTTGCATGGGGTTTGATGCCTATTTGCCTCAAATGCAAAAAACAACTCGTTTTTCACAAACGGTTTAATGTATGCAAGAACAACGTGCCACTCGTCGTCATCCGATTCAATTAGCAGCCTCGTTTGGGGTCGCGGAAGATCCTTACTCTGATCTAAACCCTCAGGTTCTTAATATCTCCTCGGGGGGATTTTGCATCTCTTCTCTTCAAAAATTTAAGGTCAATCACCCCTTGCAGATCGTCATTCAATTGGACGATGAGCCGGTGA
The DNA here is from genome assembly GCA_020053475.1 of Candidatus Omnitrophota bacterium. Classification (GTDB taxonomy): domain Bacteria; phylum Omnitrophota; class Gorgyraeia; order Zapsychrales; family Zapsychraceae; genus JAGVNC01. The sequence continues at coordinate 23,844 of JAGVNC010000043.1, forward strand.
CGTTGAATGCCCGTGTCGCCTGGTGTCAATCTGAAAAGAAGCCTTCCCGCTATAAAGTCGGAGTTCAATTAACGGAAACGAACGGAGCGGATTTCAAAAAATTTTATAAATTCTACTGCAAGCAAGTGAATAAGATAAAGCCTCCTCGTCAATAATTATCCATCCGCGCGCTCTAGGATTTCTTGAACCTAAGATAGGATCGAATGGCCCAGTTCCTTTTGTTAGAAGCTTTTGAAGGCACCAACAAAAAAATCCCTGTTTGGTTTATGCGTCAGGCCGGGCGGTATTTGCCAGAATATCAGCGGTTAAAAGCGAAATATTCCCTGGAAGACCTCTTTAAGACGCCTGATCTCGCCGCGCAAATCACCTGCATGCCCATCGGGATTTTAGGGGTTGATGCCGCCATTTTATTCGCGGACATTCTAACTCTCCCATCTGCCATGGGGTTTGACATCAAATTTGATAGTCAAAACGGCCCGATTGTAAACTCTCAATTTGATATTAAGGCAATTCATGATTTTAAAGATTTGTCACACGTTACGAAAGCAATCCAGCTGGCGAACCAATCCTTGCCTAAACATATCCCCTTGATTGGCTTTGCCGGATCTCCTTATACGGTGTTAACGTATTTGTTAGAAGGAGGGAGTAGCGTGTCTTTCCACAAAACCCTTCGTTTTATTGAGGAAAATGAGAAAGCCTTTCATGCGATCATGGAACAATTAACGCACAATACTATCCGCTATTTTCAATTGCAAAAAGAAGCGGGGATTAAAGTGTTTCAATTGTTCGACCCGTGGGCCGGCCAACTGCGCGCTGCTGATTATGCGCATTGGGTGTTGCCTTGCGTTAAACATATTTTAAAAGCTGTTGATTTGCCGTCGATTTATTTTGTCAAGAATTCCAACCATTTATTGTCGTTGATGGACCAAACCCAGGCGGATTTCTTGTCGGTCGACCATACCGTCATTTTGGGCCACAATCACGTTATTGAAAAAACAAAGAAGGGGATTCAGGGGAATTTGTTTAATGGGCTTTTGTACGCCGACAAGGAGACGTTAGAGCGGGAAATCCATGATGTCGTGGTCGGCGGCCTTAAGCATAAACGGTTCATTTTCAACTTAAGCCACGGTGTTTTTCCCGATGTCGATGTCAGCACATTAAAGTTTATCGTTGATAAAGTTCATCAATATTCCGTCTAGAGATGAAAAAACAAATCGTCATTATTGGCGCAGGGATCAGCGGATTAAGTCTTCTGCACTACCTCCATCAGCGTTATCTGGACAGGGAAGATGTTCAACTAACGCTGTTAGAAAAGAATGATTATGCCGGGGGGACCATCCGTTGTCTCCAGGAAAATCGATTTCTTTTTGAGATGGGGCCCAACGGGTTTTTAGACACCAAGAAGCGCAGTCTTGAATTAGTTACCCATTTGCAGCTTACCGAGCGCCTCTTACAGGCCAGCCAGCAGAATCAAGTTCGTTATATTAATATTGGGCGTCAGTTGCACGCAATTCCCCAAAATCCCGGTGAATTTCTATTTACAAAATTGTTTACGTTGGGACAAAAATTACGGATTCTGGCTGAATGGATGATCCCTCGCCGGCCTAAGGAGGATGATAGTGTTTTTGAATTTGCTCGCCGCCGGTTAGGAAAAGCCTTTGCTGAAAAAATTTTTGATCCCATGGTTTCGGGAATCTATGCGGCCAATAGTAAACAATTGAATTTACGGGCCGCTTTTCCTACCCTCTACGAATGGGAAAATAAATATGGTTCACTATTAAAAGCGTTCATCAATATCAAGCGAGAAAAAAGAAAAGTCACTGGCTCACAAAGGGGATCCCCTGGGGCATTGATGTCGTTTGTCAATGGGATGCCTGAGATTGTCACGCGGATAGCGTCATTGTACAAAAGAAACATTCAGTTTAATCGTGACGTGCGCTCCATTTTTTGTGAAAAAGGTGTTTACTTGATTAATGCTGATGGCCAAAAATACAATGCCCACGAGCTTTACGTGTGCTCGCCGGCCTACGCGACAGCAGGGATTATCAGGGGGATGGACGTTCATCTGTCTCAGGGGTTGGGACGTATCAGTTATGCTCCTGTCGCGGTTGTTGGTTTAGGGTATCGGAAAGAAGATATTCAAAAAATCCCACGAGGATTCGGGTATTTGGTCCCTTCCAGTGAACAGAAGGAAGTCATCGGTGTTATTTTTGAGAGCAATATTTTTTCCAATCGATGCCCTTATAGTTCCATGTTGTTTCGCGTGATGCTCGGTGGGATGCACCATCCGGACATCCTGAAAAAGACACAGCAACAACTTGTCCTCGCTGCCTGTCGAGAAATAGAAACAATGTTTGGCATCAGCGCCCAGCCGGAACATCAATCGTTCGTTCGCTGGGAGAAAGCCATCCCTCAATACGATCAAGATTATGTGGCGGTTATCGCCGACATCAAAAAAGGCCTGTCGCGATGGCCCAATTTATTTCTCGTTGCGAATTATGTTAATGGCGTTTCTTTCAATGACTGCATTGAAAATGCTTATCAGGCAAGCCTCCGATCAAATTGTTAGAAATTCATTTAGTGCTTGTATTGTCGTGAGACGATTATAAAATATTTCCTATGTTGAATAAAGTATCCTCAACAACTTTACCTGTGTTATTTATGATGTCGTTGGGCTCAGTAAATTAATTTGTCGTTCAAAGATTCTTTCCATCTGTTAGCCAAGTCGTTAAAAACCACTCAATGATCCGTTCACTATTACAAAAAAATTTGATTATCCGCACGTTAGCGTCGTTAAGGATTACGACTGCCTGTTTATTTTTGCTGTTTATCCTCACACTCTGGGGAACAATCGCTCAAATTGATCAGGGGCTTTACCAAGCGCAGCATCGGTTTTTCTTTCCCTGGGGATTTGCGGCTTTAGGATTTATTCCTTTCCCCGGGGCAAAACTGGTTTTGTGGGTTTTATTTATCAATCTGATGTGCGTCACCATGGTACGTTTTGTTTTTAAGTGGTCTTATTTAGGGATTCTTGTCATTCATCTAGGGCTTTTGACTTATTTTGTAGCTGCATTGATCACCTATCAATCCATGAAGGAATCGAATGTTACGCTTCTCGAAGAAGGGGGAACAAATCTTTCTTCATCTTATATGGATTGGGAGATTGCGCTTTGGAAATCCGAAGAAACCAAGGAACGCCACACGACAGCCTTTGATGTGAAGAATCAGAGGGAGGAAGTGGTTTTGCCGGGGCCTAAAATCAAGATTTTTTTTGAAACGTATTATCCCAACGCTTCTGCCTTCACGGCCCAAGGGGAAATTCCGGAGAGTGGCGTATTGAATGTTTCCGGAATTGTGTCGTTGACCGCAAGGCCACTGGAACGCGAGCCGGAGAAAAACATTCCGGGCGTGGTCCTCAAGATTGAAGATTCTCTTGAAAAGAAGCATCATGTGATTTTATTCGGCTCCGAAATCAACCCCACGACAATTGCTGTTAATGGCCAAGCTTATCATGTCCAGCTACGGCGCAAACGATTCGTCTTACCTTTTGTCATTACATTAAAAGAATTCACCAAGAAAATGCATCCCGGGACCGAAATTGCGAAAAGTTATCAGAGTTTGGTTTCGATCAGCCATGACGATGTGATCCGAGATGTTTTAATTTACATGAACCACCCGTTACGCTTTAAAGATTACACTCTTTATCAGGCGTCTTATTCGATTGATCAAATGGGGCGCGAACGTTCCACGTTAGCTGTGGTGAAAAATTCCGGAAAATTTTTACCGTATGCCGCCAGTTTAATTACATTCGCGGGGCTTGTCATCCACTTCTTATCCATGGCGTTTAAGGGAAGGCAACGATGAAAAGGTTTAACTTATTAGCTTTTCTAATCATTATCCTCGTTTTCGTCAAAGAGGGGGTTGCCCAAACAGGAACGGGTGAAATCAAACCGTTGGGCGTTAAATCTGTTCAATCGTTGGCCGATGTGCCCATTTTAGAGAATGGGCGGATTAAGCCACTGGATACGTTCGCGCGGAATCTATTGCTGCGTTTCTCCGGGAAAACTTCTTACGAGAAAACAAGCGCCCTATCCTGGGTTATTAAGCTTTTATTCGCCCCGGATTTAACCCGTGACGATAAAATTTTTCTCATTAATCATCCTGATATTATCGAAAGCCTGGGATTAGAGCCTGAAAAAAAACGTCGTTACAGTTTAAATCAACTGGAACCGGCCCTTGAAAAATTAACCCCCTTGGCGGCGTCGGCGCAGAAGATTGATCCCAAGGACAGAGACATCGCTGAGCAAGAGGTTATCCGCCTTTTTGAGAATCTTCAACTTTATGCGCGATTGTCATTTAATTTTTCTTTTGCATTCCCGCACGTCGACTTTCGCATTAAAGATCCCCAAAATCTTCAAGAGTTAAAATTGCCTGATCATGTTAAACAGTTTAGTTATTTGGATTTAGCTCTCCGCGCGGAACAATTACAATCATTGATAAAGCCTTTGGAACAAAAGCCGCCTCACCAATGGACTAACGCTGACAGAGAAATTTTCCAAGCGATCAACAATCTTTTTCAGTGGACGCAATTCTACCATGACTTGCCATTGCCAATGATCCCTGATTATCGTTTGGAGAAGGAGGATTGGTATAGCCCTTGGGACATTGCGGCAATCGCATTAACGATCCCGCAAGGTCGCGACGAAATGGTCGCATTGAGGGATATGATGGCCGCTTATTGGAATGGGCAGCAAATCTCTTTTGATTTAGCCGTTAAAACATTCAAACATTCCGTATTGAAACGATTAAAGGAATCAAACCCGCATATCCTTAAAAGTATTCCTCTGGAGCTGTGGTATAACAATCTTCAATTGTTAGCATGGGCGAAAGTTTTTTATTTGTTCATCTTTTTTCTTTTTTTGTTAGCCTTAGCGCATCGCAAAAGTTGGTATTATAAAATAGCCTGGGGATTTTTAGCTTTAGGAGGAGGGCTGCATGCGTTAAGTCTTTTGATGCGCATTACGATCATGCAGCGCCCCCCGGTCACTAGTTTGTACGAAACATTTATTTTTGTTTCTTTTGTGATTTTTTTAGCCGGAACGATCATTGAAAAAGTCCATCGCCAATGGCTGGGCCTGGTGATTGCCAGCTTAGGAGGGGCGATCTTTTTAACGATTGCGGAAAAGTTCGCCAGTGAAGGGGACACACTGCAAATGCTGGTCGCTGTCCTTAATTCGAATTTTTGGTTAGGGACGCATGTGCTAAGCATTACCACAGGATATGCCGGAATCTGTGCCGCCGGAATTATTGGTCACGTTTATCTTCTACAATCCATTTTCCAACGGAATAATAAACCACTTTTAGATTCGACATCGCGTATTCTTTTGGGAACATTGGGATTTGGCTTAACCATGACGTTCTTGGGGACAAATTTGGGCGGGATTTGGGCTGATCAATCTTGGGGGCGTTTCTGGGGGTGGGACCCTAAGGAAAACGGGGCGTTGATGATCGTCTTATGGACTGCTTTACTTTTTCATCTCAGGGTTGGTAAAATGATAGGAAGTTTAGGGTTAGCGGTGGGTAGCATTTTAGGAATTATGGTCGTGATGTGGGCTTGGTTTGGCGTTAATCTTTTAAGTGTTGGCTTGCATTCCTATGGATTTACTTCCGGCTTAGCGACCAATTTAATGATTTACGGCATTATCCAGATGTTATTTATTCTAATCGCCTATCCTTTGGCCCGTCACAAAATTCGATGATTAATGTTCAACAAGCCGAAAGAATCATTACGCGTTGCATGAAGTCTTTGGGTGCAAACCGCGTTCCTTTAGAAAAGGCTTTAGGATGCGTCCTGCAAGAAAATATTACTGCAGACCGTGATTTTCCTCCCTTTGATAAGTCATTATTAGACGGAATTGCGATTCGTAAGGCGGCTTGGCAAAAAGGTGTGCGTGCCTTTAATGTTGAAGGAATTCAGCCCGCCGGAAAACCTGCCTACCAATTAAAAGGCAAAAACGGCTGCACTCAAATTATGACAGGTGCTGTTTTGACCAAAGGTGCCGATTGTGTCATTCCGATTGAAGGGATTATCATTAAAAACAAAACAGCTTATGTTGATAAGAATTTTTCTTTAACGCAGGCCAATATACGGCCCCAAGGTTCCGATTGCAAAAAAGGGCATCTCTTGATTAAAAAAGGAGCGGTGTTGGGGCCAGCGCAAATTGCCGTGATCACGGCCGTGGGAAAATCGACTGTCAACATTGTTAAGAAGCCGTCCGTTGCGGTTGTCTCTACAGGTGATGAAATTGTTCATTTAACACAATCGGCAAAACCCTATCATGTCCGCCCGTCCAATGCCTATTTTATTAAAGCCGCGCTTCAACAATTATTTTTAGAGCGTGTGAACTTGTTTCATGCGAGGGATAACAGGCGCTCATTGAAGAAAATTATTCAAACCATTTTAAAACGTTATGATATATTAATTCTTAGCGGAGGGGTCTCAATGGGCAAGTTTGACTTGGTCCCCGAAATCCTTTGTGCCTTAAATGTAAAAGTTTTGTTTCACAATGTTCGCCAAAAGCCAGGAAAACCGTTTTGGTTTGGATTAACACGCGATCATAAGCCGGTTTTTGCGTTGCCGGGGAATCCTGCTTCAACCCAAGCCTGCATGTATCGTTATGTGATCCCCTATATTCAAAGAACATTAGGCTTGCCCGAACAAAAAGAATACGCTAAATTAGCCAAGGGATTTGCGCCGCAAACGCCTTTTACGTTTTTTCTTCCTATTAGAATTCAATCAAATCAATCCGGTGCTTGGCTGGCTAACCCTGTCCCAACAGGGGGATCAGGAGATATTGCCGGAGTAGGCCGGTCGGATGGATTTATGGAGTTGCCGGCCGGTGTAAAAAACGTTAAACCCGGTTTTCGAGGAAAAATTTACCGTTGGTGAGCTGATGGAACAAGATCATTTTTTAAAGAATAATCTTTACGGGCTTATCCTCGCGGGCGGAAAAAGCACGCGGATGCAGAAGGATAAAACCGTGCTGATGTATCATGGCCGGCCTCAGTCCCATTATTGCATTGAGCTTTTGCAGCAGTTCTGCGATCAGGTATTTTTGTCCTGTCGCAAAGACCAAGCCCAGCTCAAAGGATATCAAGGGCTGCAACAAATTCATGATATCGCCCCCTTTAAGGATATTGGCCCATTAGGGGGGATTTTGTCAGCAATGTCGCAATACCCGGATCGGGCTTGGCTTGTGTTGGCGGTTGATTTGCCATTTGTCAATCGCTCCACAATCGATCATTTGTTGACATCACGTGACCCAAGAAAAATAGCGACAGCGTATCGCAGCCCTCATGATGGGATGCCGGAGCCTTTGTGCGCTATTTACGAATCCCATGCCATGAGTGTTTTGCGGGATTTTTATGACAGGGGGATTTATTGCCCGCGTAAGATCCTCAATCATTCCGATGCCATATTAATGACATTGCCGGAGTCGACAGCGTTGGATAATGTCAACACTCCTCAAGAATATAATGATGCTTTGAAAAATTTGGAGCTCAATCAGTGATGATCAAAAAGAACGTGAAAATTATTTATTATGCGATTTTACGTGAACAGCGTAAACAATCTGAAGAAACCTGGGCTTCTCAGGCCAATACGCTCGATGAGCTGTATCAAGAGTTGAAAAATAAATATGCGTTCTCGTTGCCTACGCATTTGTTGCGTGTCAGCGTGAACAATCAATTCGCCCGATGGAAAACACCTTTGAAGGATGGAGATACCGTCATCTTTATCCCCCCGGTGGCCGGCGGATAATTAAAGGACATCTGATGAAAAATACATTACGGATTTGTTCCTTTGGCGTGGTTGTCGCTGTTTTAGGGATGTCGATCAAGAGCTTTGCGGCCCCGGCGTACGGGACAAAAATGCCTAGAAAAAACGCCTTTAATACGGGCGTGCAAACGCACATTGTTTTTGATCGTGAACTGGAAGACCCTTTTGGGGAGATCAATAGCGAGCAATATTTCGCTCTGCTTTCGTATGGGGTTACCGATTGGTTATCGCTAGATTTAAAGGGTGGGGTGGGGAACATCGACCAAATGCCCGGGGGCGGCGGTGAAATTCATTATCCCAAATTCATGGGAGGCGGGTATGGATTTCGTTTAAAATTGTTCGACGATGATAAAACTGCGGCGGTTTTTGGTTTCCAGCACATCAGCATCCATCCCGAATCGGTTAAAATTAATGGAGTCAAAAACAAGGCTGTCCTCGATGATTGGCAGTGGTCTTTGTTAGCTTCTCATCGGGTCGGGAAGATAACGCCTTATGCGGGGACGAAATGGTCGCGCATGGATTATATCCATTGGGTCAGTGATGACCGTAAACGAAAACAATCTGATTTTGGCAAAAGCATCGGATTGATCACAGGCGTCGACATCTCCTTAACGCCTGAAACATGGGTCAACTTAGAAGGGCAGTTCTTTGATGTCGAAGCTTTTGCGGCGAGCATCAATGTATCTTTTTAGCCATGACAAAGTTTTTAGATCTAGGGATAAAAGAAATCCAGCGACAGCCGCACTGCGCAAATTGTGGCAAGATCAATCCTGGAATTACACCTTATGCAAAAATAGAAAAGGGGGGGCTGACAGCATGCTGCCACGAAGAGATTTGTTGCCATTTGGATGATTACATTTTTGGAAACGACAGTGTTGGAGTTAAGGCCTGTTGTTGGGCGATCGCCGAAAAAATGTTTAAAGTGAGAAATATCGACATCCATCAATTACCCGGCATCAGCCGCCGTCAAATGAATGAAGGAGGATCGTTTGAATAAAAAAATGTCCTTGGCTGTGGTTGGGGCGGCCCTGCTAATATTTGAATTGATCCCCTCCTTGGCATTATCTGCCCAAAGTGCTTTTCGACCTAAGGCGACCGGGTCATTTGAGATCATTAAGGGCGTGGATGGCCTGCCCTATTGTTATGCACAAGATCTAGGAGTCATATTTTTATGTGAACCGCAATGGGGGGTGCGCATCATTGGCAAAGATATTATTGTGATCATTTCGGAAACTCCCGCGGTTACTTTGACCATTTCGCAGCTTTCTTCTCAGTATAGGTTTCTTGGACAGTTATCGGTGGAAGAATTAAAGCGGTTAGAGCTGTACCAACAGGGGTTTTCCACGGAGCCTGTTGTTTTAGATGCTAAAAAAGCGCTGAAAATTAAAGCGTTGGCTCGCGAGAATGCACAGCGGCGCTTGGCAGATTATTTTGTTATATTGAGAGGCCGGTTGTATGGATTTCTTTTTTCCGTCCAGCCCAAAGAAGATTGGGAAGAATATCAATTGATTATCGATCGAATTGTTAAAAGCATCCGATTCATCTCAACATGACCCCACCCGTTCTTCGCATAGGCCATCGAGGGGCTAAAGGGTATGAGCCGGAAAATACTCTTTTATCATTCCAAAAAGCCCTGGCATTAAAAGTCGATATGATTGAGTTCGATGTGTTTTCCTGCCGCAGCGGAGAAGTGGTGGTCATTCATAATAACGAGCTGCAACCGACGACCGATGGCACAGGTTATGTGACACGCAAAACATTGGAACAGTTAAAAATCCTTGATGCCGGCAAGGGGCAAACAATCCCAACGCTAACAGAGGTTCTTGATCTGATTGATCGGCAAGCGAAGGTGAATATTGAAATCAAAAGGGCAAATGCTTCCAATGGCGTGATTCATGCGATCAATCGCTATGTCAATGAACAAGGGTGGGCGTACAATGATTTTATCGTTTCTTCGTTTAGCCGAAAAATTTTAACAACAATCCGTAAGGCCAGCCCTCACATCCCTCTGGGCGTTCTGGCCCGGCGTCGAAGCTACACATTGTTTTCGTTTGCTCGTAAAATTCAAGCGAAGACATTGCATCTCCATCATCCGCTCGTTCGTAAAGATTTGTTAACCAAGGCCCATGCGCTAGGGTTCAATGTTTTTGCTTGGACGGTCAACACTCCGGCCAAGATTGAATATTTAATTAAAATTGGGGTTGATGGCCTATTCTCGGATTTCCCTGATCGGATTCCTTCTTAATCATGAGAAAGATTTTTTTGTTGATGCTGTTTGTTGGATTTTGTTTGGCCCATGTCAATTGTTCTCTCTTGGGGCCTAAACCAGCCCATTCGCCCTATTTAAATTATCAGACGAAAACGAATTTGCGTTTGCCTTTCGAAGGGCCGTGGGTTGTTTATTGGGGAGGAGCATCCATCGATCAAAATTTGCATGCTTCTCAACAAGACCAGCGTTTTGCTTATGGCTTTGTCAGAATCCCTTTAAATGAGGCCCCTCAACATGATGTTATTAAACAACGCCAAACATATATAGGGAAGGGCCGTTTCAATCGTGATTATTATGCATTTGATCAATCCGTTCTTGCGCCAGGTCCCGGAAAGGTTATAAATATTGTGGATGGCGTTGAGGATCATCGTCCGCGCTTACGCGGGCATGGGTTGAAATTAGAAAACCCTTTTGGGAATTCTATCGTGATTGACCATGAGAATGGAGAGTATTCGTTTCTAGCCCATTTGAAGCAAGGGTCGATTGTTGTGAGCGTGGGCCAATATGTAAGTCCCGGGCAACTTCTCGGGAAATGTGGTAACAGCGGGCAATCTTCTGAGCCGCATCTTCATTATCATTTGCAAAATTCTCCCGAGGTGCGGCAGGGCCAAGGATTGCCGGCGTATTTTCAAAATTATTCTACCGGCGGCCAGCGGATTGAACAGGGGATGCCACAGCGCGGGGAAGTGGTTAACCCTTAGAGCCTATCATTGTTATGAAAAAATAGTTGAATTACGGTTGATACTCTATTTCATTTTTGATATACTCAACCATAATTTACAAAACCACCCATTTGCTGCCCATGAAACAAATATATGTCATCGGGATTAATCACAAAACGGCCCCTCTCGAAGTCCGTGAGAAATTTTATTTGTCTGAACCGCAACAAGACTTGTTGTTAAGTGAGTTAAAAAGTCTTCCCGCCGTTCTCGAGGCTTTTGTCATCTCCACTTGCAATCGAACTGAAATCTATGTCAATCTTCTGGAAACATTTGATCCGGCGGTTTGCCTTTTACCCGTTTTATGCGCGGTAAAGAAAATCCCTCAGGATGTTGATTTAGCCAAAATTTTCTATGTCCATAAAGACCAAGCTGCTGTCCGCCATTTGTTGGAGGTGGTCAGTGGGTTGGATTCGTTGGTTTTAGGAGAAAAGCAGATTTTAGGGCAGGTTAAACTAGCCATTGATCGCGCCCGCCAGCAAAATATCCTTCACACCAAATTTAACATTTTAAGTAACATTGCTATTCGTGCGGGGAAAAAAGTCCAAACAGAGACAGCAATCGGCTGGGGAGGGTCTTCTGTGAGCTGGGCCGCCATCGTTAAAGCCGAAGAAATTCTAGGGACATTAACGGACAAGACGATTTTAATGATGGGGGCAGGGAAAATGAGTGATTTGGCTGTTGGGCAAATCCAAAACAAAAATTTTAAAAAGTTATACATGATGGACCGTACGGAAGCCAACGCCTGCGCGTTGGCTGAAAAATACGGAGGGGAAGCTGTTAGCTTTTATGATTTAAAAGATATTTTGCAAAGGATTGACCTTTGCATTTGTTCGACCAGTGCTCCTCATTATATTTTAGAGAAATCTATTGTCGCAAAGATTATGCCGCAAAGAGAATCTAACCCGCTTATCCTGATCGATATTTCGATGCCTCGCAACATCGACCCTCAAGTTGCCACAGTGCCAGGGGTTCTTTTATTTTATGTTGATGATTTGCAAGCTGTTGTTGACTCCACCATGAAAATTCGCCACCATGCGATCCCTAGCGTTGAAAAGATTATTGCGCAAAAGCTCTCAGAGTATCAATCCAAAATCCAACAACCTCAGTCGCAATTCTATTCGGGCATTGAATCATCGCGCGAATGACGGTCAATTCTAATTTGTTTTCCTAAAGATGAATTTGTGTTAATATCTAACAATGAATGTCCTTTGTTTAATTCTTTTTGCCTTTCTCGTCAACATCCCTTGCGGTTATTGGCGCGAACAATGCCCTAAATTTTCCTGGAAATGGTTCTGGTGGATCCACGCGTCGATTCCTTTTATCATCTTTATCCGCCTGTCTTTAGCCATCCCTAGCATTTTTATCCCCATTAGTATATTCTTTGCCATTGTCGGCCAAATTGTCGGGAGCCGTTGGAAACGCCGACGCATGTCTCAGGAAGAAAAAGAGGCTTTAACGCAAATCCCCGATCTAGAGGTTTCTTCAAAACGGAATTTTGTTAGTGACCGTGATGTCATGGTTGTTTTGTTAAATATGGGCGGGCCGCGGCGCAATAAGGATGTCCCTGAATTTCAAAAACATCTTTTTTCTGATTCACTGTTGATCCGATTTCCCTTGTCATTTTTATTCCAAAAACTATTTGCTTGGTTGTTAATTATTTCCCGCGCAAAAGCAACACAGCAACGCTATCAACTGATTGGAGGAGGAAGCCCTATTTATCGATCCACAGCCCATCAAGCCCAGGCGTTGCGTAAAGAATTAAAGAAAAGAGGGCGTTCTTTGGATGTGACATTTGGATTTAATTACAGCCCGCCTTATCCGGCGGATACCATCCATAAGCTAAAAAATGCCGGGAAAAAGTATCTTTTGCCGGTAAGCCTCTATCCCCATTATTCCAAGGCCACGACCGGGTCCAATCTTCATTATTTAAAGAAAGCGGCTCGAGATATTGAGCCCTCCCTAAAGTTCCTGCCATTGAGCCCTTATTATTTACACGATGGATATATCCAGGCTTTTTGTGATCGTATCGCGGAACAGATTGCCCCCGAAGAATCTTTGGATGATTTTTATTTGCTTTTTTCCGCCCATGGATTGCCTCTTTATTTTTTGGCAGAAGGGGACCCTTACCCTTTCCAGATTTCTCAAACCATCGCCCAAATTTTGGCTAAACTGAACCGTACGCAAAATTGGTCCATCTGTTATCAAAGTGCGGTGGGCCCATTGCAATGGCTTAAGCCATCGACAAATGATATGCTTCACGCATTAGCCCAGAGAGGAATCGCTAAAATTTTAGTTGTTCCTATTTCTTTTGTGGGTGATCATATTGAAACCACCTGTGAAATCGACATCGAATACCGTCATATGGCAATGCAGAGGGGAATCAAAGATTTTCGGATGGCCAAGGCCATTGAACATCATCCGCGTTTTATTGAGGCTTTAGCAGACAGCATTGAAAGGATATTGCCTTTTGGTGCCGGACAAGAAACTGTCACTTTTTATTCGAAGTTTTCGCAAGAATCTTCGGTTCCTTAAATATAACAAAAGGAGAGAGGACAATGATCACTAAAGTATATTTACTTATTTATGGGTTGTTGCTTTTAGGCGGGGCTTACGGAGGATGGAAAGCCGGGAGTAAAGTTTCCTTGATGATGGGGCTAGTTTCCGGTGTTGCCATTTTGTTGAGCCTGGCGATTTCCATGCAAAATTCTTCTTTGGGGTATGGGTTGTGCACAGGGATCAGCGGCCTTCTGACAATCGTGTTTATTATTCGTCTTTTGAAAACACATCAATTGATGCCTTCCGGGATGTTGCTAGCGATCAGCGTTCTGGCGTTGATTGTCAGTGCCAAAGCTTTATTAGAAAAATAATTATTTTTTTAGGATAACATTGGGAACCCCCTTGGGAAAAGAATCCCCAAAGTATATAAAACTACTGGCCCCGTTAAACATAGGGTTGAATATCATGGCAGGCATGATCGTATTTACGTTGATCGGTTATGCGATAGACCTCCGGCTGGAAAGTTTTTATATCGCGACATTGCTGGGGATTGGGGTCGGTTTGTTTTATTGTTTTTACGAAATTTGGAAGCTCACCAAGATAGAGCAGTAATATTCTTTATGAACCCACGGCAAGCCGGTATATTTTTACTCATAACCTGGATAGGGATTTATCTTGCGGACCAGGTTTTCCTGAAAACATCTTTGGGGATCATGGCGTGGAAAGGGTGGGCGATAGCGAGTTTAAATGTCGTTTTAGATGTCTTGATGCGGCATTTTAATCAAGATCGGCAGACACCGATCTTTATCATTTCATTTTTTAAGGTGACATTTTTGCGGTGGTTTGTCGTTTTATCGGCGATTACGCTCGTTTTGTGGCGGATGGAGGCGCGGGACACGTATCCGTTTCTGATGGCCTTTGGTACCTGTTATTTTTCTTATCTTTTTACATGTATTGCCTTTTGGCATTTCAAAAACATCTCTTATGGACGATCTTAAAGGCCAGTTCGCGTTAGACCAGTACATTATGAATCATGTGCAAAATGCTCAGCAATGGCATTTGCCGTTTTTGCCGCCAATACACCTTCCTGGGTTTTTAACGCTTCATGGATTAATGTTGTTAATAGCGACAGGGCTTCTTTTGATTCTTTTGTTGCGGCCCCGCCACGCCGAGTCGCGTATCCCTTCCAAATGGGGCAATGCCCTTGAAATACTCGTTTTGTTTATTAGAGATGAAGTTGCCGTACCGTGCTTGGGGCCTGAAGACGGAAAGAAATTGACCCCATTGTTTTGTACGTTTTTTATTTTCATTTTGTTTTTGAATTTGATGGGGATGATCCCTTTTTTCTCCACGGCCACGGCGAATTTCAATGTCACAGGTGCTTTGGCGCTGATCACATTATGTTTTATGATCTTTGGGGCCATGTACAAAAATGGCATTAAAGGTTTTTCCCATGCGTTAATCCCTTCCGGTGTTCCTGTGCCTCTTCTTTTTCTCTTGGTCCCCATCGAATTTGTGGGCCTATTCATTAAAGCCTTCGCGCTCATGATCCGGCTTTTTGCCAATATGCTGGCCGGCCACATTGTTATTCTTGCGTTGTTGGGGCTCATTATTATTTTGGGATATTTTACGTTGCCGTTTATGTTTGTGATGGCGTTGGCCATTTATTTATTGGAAGTGTTCGTGGCTTTTCTCCAGGCATATATTTTTACGCTTTTGTCGGCGATGTTTATTGGGCTTATGTATCACCCTGCCCATTAAAAGAAGCGTAAAACTGAATTCACGTCTTTACACGCCGCAAGGCGATAACTATAATAAGGTTAAATTTAATCATTCATTAAACAAAGGAAAGGAAATTCATATGGAAGCAACACTCCCTTTAGGGTTATTTGCAGGTATTGGGGCTGGGTTAGTGGCTATTGGAGCAGGGATCGGCATCGGCCGATTAGCCGCTTCAGCGTTGGAGGGGATGGCCCGGCAACCCGAGGCTTCAGTCAAGCTGCAAACTGCCATGCTTATCGCGGCGTCTCTCATTGAAGGCGTCGCTCTGTTTAGTTGTGTCATCTGTCTTTTGACAATCATCTTGAAATAATCAACATCAATTTTTTATATGAACGAAACTCTGAATGTAGCGCAGCCATTGCATCATCCCGAGGAGGGCCAGAACACGTTATTGGCTCCTGACGCGGCTTTGTTGCTTTTGACGTGGATCACGTTTTTTACTCTTTTGGTGGTCCTGTATAAAACCGCCTGGAAGCCGATTTTAACGGCGCTTGAAAAGCGTGAAGCCATGATCCGCAAGGCTGTTGACAATGCTGAAGACGCTAAAAATCAATTGGCCAAAATCGCTGAGACGCGCGGACAGCTTATTAAAGAAGCCGATCGGGAGGCCCGAGAAATCGTTGAAGCCTCGCGCAAAGCGGCTGTTGAGGCGGCCAAGGTCATTGAGCATAAAGCCGAAGAACAAGCGCAGATCATCCTGGAGAATGCCCAGCGGGAAATTAAAGAAGCAAAAGAAGAGCTTGTTGCTGATCTAAGAAGAGAAAGCGCTCAGGTCGCGGTCCAATTGGCCGAGAAAATTTTGGAAGAAAATTTAAACAACGAAAAAAACAATAAAATCATCGATCAGTTTATCAAAAATTTATAATGGCTTCTATTGTTGCAAAACGGTATGCGTTGGCTTTCTATCAATTAGCGGAACAGTCTAACAAAATTGATGCTGTCACTAAAGATGTTAAGCAGTTGGCTCGTCTAATTAAGGAAAGTGAAGAGTTTAAAAGATTTATTGATAATCCTGTTATCTCATCGATCAAGCGCTCCCATATCCTTAGGGATTTGTTGCAAGGCTCCCTGGACGAATTAACACTTCGTTTCCTTATTTTTCTTGAATACAAAAAACGGTTTTCTTTCCTGCCTGGAATTTGCGCTTGTTTCGAAGAGCATTTTCTTCAGGCCCACAATGTTGCCCGTGTTGTGGTCGTCAGCCGCCAGAAACTTTCCGAATATCAAGTCAAAAATCTCGAAGCGCGATTCCAGCAAAAATTTAAGCAGGACATCCTTTTAGAGCAGAAGATTGATGAAAAACTCATCGGAGGGATTAAACTCCAATATGGTGATACCATTTATGATTACACGTTACGCAAACACTTAGATCGATACAAAGAGGCTGTTTTAAAATGAAGGGAAGGGTATGAATAAAATCAAACCAGCAGAAATTTCTCGCGTTTTACAGGAACAATTGGCCGACTTTGAAAAACGCATTGAAACCTATGAGGTGGGGACTGTCTTAAGTGTCGGCGACGGGATTGCCCGCGTTCATGGGCTGAATGCCATCATGGCCGGCGAGCTTGTGGAGTTCCCGCATAAGATTAGGGGTATGGCCCTTAATTTGGAAGAAGATAATGTGGGGATCGCTATTTTCGGTGAAGATACACACATCCGTGAAGGTGATCAAGTCAAACGCACGAAACGCATTGCGGCTGTCCCTGTTGGAGATGGATTAAGAGGGCGGGTTGTTGATGCACTGGGCCAAACGATCGATGGATTGGCGCCTATTGAATCTAAAGAGCTTCGACAAATCGAAGTGAAAGCCCCGGGAATTATCGATCGTAAAAACGTCCATGAGCCCCTGCAAACAGGGATTAAAGTTATTGATGCGTTGACGCCGATTGGGCGCGGGCAGCGTGAGCTGATCCTTGGTGATCGAAAAACAGGAAAAACAACGTTGGCGGTTGATACCATTATCAACCAGCGAGGCGAAGGGGTCTTTTGTTTTTATGTCGCGATTGGGCAAAAACGCTCCACGGTAGCGCAGGTTTATGAAACATTGAAAAAATACGGCGCCATGGAATACACAACCATCATTGCCGCGACAGCGTCTGATCCTGCGCCCATGCAATTTTTGGCCCCTTATTCGGCAACGGCCATGGCGGAATTTTACCGTGATAGCGGCCGGCACGCGCTGATTATTTACGATGATTTGACGAAACAGGCCCAAGCGTACCGGCAATTGTCCTTGTTGTTGCGCCGCCCGCCGGGACGCGAAGCTTTTCCGGGGGATATTTTTTACCTGCACAGCCGGTTGTTGGAACGCGCCGCCAAAATGAGTGACACAAAGGGAGCCGGAAGCCTCACCGCCTTGCCTATTATTGAAACCCAAGCCGGAGATATTTCAGCCTACATTCCCACAAACGTCATTTCAATCACCGATGGTCAAATATTCTTGGAATCAGATTTGTTTAATGCAGGACAACGGCCAGCCATTAACCCGGGATTATCTGTCTCCCGTGTCGGAGGCGATGCCCAGATTAAAGCGATGAAGCAAACAGCGGGGACGTTGCGTTTGGATCTGGCACAATACCGCGAGCTGGAGGCTTTCTCCCAATTTGCTTCGGATTTGGATGAAGCCACGCGCAAACAATTAGAACGCGGGAAGCGGCTCATGCAAATCATTAAACAAGGAGTTCATGAACCATTGCCTGTTGTCAAACAGGTGGCCATTATTTATGCGGGGGTCAATGGATATCTCGATGACATTCCCGTGACACAAATCAAAGAATTTGAAACTCAGCTTTTGGATGCGCTGGATTCCAATTACACTGACTTTGTTCGTTTGTTTAATAAGGAAAAAGCCTTAACCCAACCCCTGAAGGCCGCGTTGGATCAATTGCTAACCGAATTTAAGGCCCGATTCAAAAGAACATAACCATGCCGAGCATAAAAGAATACAACATCAAATTGCGCAGTTTAAAAAATACCCAAAAAATTACAAAAACCATGAAAATGGTTTCGGTCAGTAAATTGCGTAAAGCCCAGGAAGCCCAGGCGAAAGCCAAACAATACGCCCAAACAATTACGGAGCTGATCACACGCATTGTGGGCTCCGTTGATGATTCGTTGCATCCTCTTTTGCAATCCAAAGAGCATCTTAAAAAAGCCCTTATCCTTGTTTACACCTCCGATAAAGGGCTGTGCGGAGGGTTTAATAATAACGCCCATCAAGAAGCATTGCTGTGGATTAACCAGAATCGTACCCGTTATTCGGCAATTGAGGTTAGTTGTGTGGGCCGTCGCAGTTACATGTTCTTTCAACAAAGGGAGAAAGTAAGAAAATATTACAAAGATTTTAGCGGTGATCCGCAATTTGATCGGGCCATGGCGATTGGGGAAGACCTTACCGAATATTTTTTAAATAATGAATACGGCGAAATTTTCATCGTTTATAACCAATTCTTCAGCCCTCTTTCCCAGAAAGCTGTTTTTCAAAAGATTATTCCTGCCGAACCGGAGGAGATTGTTAAAAAAAATGGCGGCATGGTGAGGGATTATCTCTTTGAACCGTCGGCCAAAGAATTATTAAATTTTCTCATTCCGCACTTTCTTTATTTTAAAATTTATTTTGCTTTTCTCGAAAATTGGGCAGGGGAACACGGAGCTCGCATGACCGCGATGGATAACGCGACAAAGAATGCTTCCGATTTAATTGATCGGTATACATTATTACGCAATCGCGCCCGGCAATCTCAAATCACAACGGAATTAACGGAAATTATCTCCGGTGCTGAAGCCATTCAATAGGTTTTTTATGAAAGGCCTGACGCTTACTAAATAATTTTCTAATGTAGCCGAGGATCTGATTCCAATAAAAAATATTTAGGAAACATCGGAGGGAAATAATGCAGACAAAAGAAAATAAAGCCACAGGGAAAATTTCTCAAGTCTTGGGGGCCGTTGTTGACGTGGCTTTCCCCGAAGGTGAATTGCCTCTGATTTTTACGGCCTTGCGGACAACCAATGCCGGGATCAATGACCAGGAATGGAATCTAGTTCTTGAGGTGGCCCAACATTTAGGGAACAATACGGTGCGTACAATCGCCATGGATACCGCGGAAGGGTTGGTGCGAGGGCAATCTGTTCTCAATACCCAAGAGGGGATGAGCATGCCGGTAGGCGAGGGCACGTTGGGCCGTGTTTTAAATCTTTTAGGCGAGCCTGTAGATCAAGGAGGGCCTGTTCAGGCAACCAAAAGGCTTCCGATTCACCGTCCAGCCCCGGCTTTTAAAGATCAGGATACATCCGTCACCGCCCTTGTTACGGGCATTAAAGTCATCGATTTGTTAGCGCCTTATCGTAAGGGAGGGAAGATCGGCCTTTTTGGGGGGGCGGGTGTCGGGAAAACAGTGTTGATTCAGGAGCTGATTCACAATATTGCCAAAGAACACGGCGGGTATTCTGTTTTTGCAGGAGTGGGAGAGAGGACACGAGAAGGGACAGCCCTTTATAAGGAAATGAAAGAATCAGGAGTTATCGATAAAACATCTTTGATTTACGCCCAGATGAATGAACCGCCCGGGGCCCGGGTCCGTGTCGCATTATCGGCCTTAACCGTTGCCGAATATTTCCGCGATGAAATGAAACAAGACGTGCTGTTGTTTATTGATAACATTTTCCGTTTTACGCAAGCTGGGTCCGAGGTTTCCTCGCTTTTGGGGCGTATTCCTTCGGCTGTCGGATATCAGCCGACGCTGGGAACGGACATGGGTGAATTACAGGAGCGCATTACGTCAACAAAATTAGGTTCCATTACATCCATTCAAGCGGTTTACGTTCCAGCCGATGATTATACCGACCCGGCGCCGGCGATCACGTTTGCTCATTTGGATGCCACGACAGAATTATCCCGGCCGATCGCGGAGTTGGGGATTTACCCCGCGGTCGATCCGTTGTCATCAACATCGACGATTTTGGATCCCGAAATTGTTGGGGAAGAACATTATCGCGTTGCCCGGGGCGTCCAAGAAATTTTACAGCGCTACAAAGAATTCCAGGACATCATTGCTATTCTAGGGATGGATGAACTATCCGAAGAAGACCGCTTGACGGTAGGACGAGCCCGCCGCATTCAGAAATTTCTGTCACAACCGTTCCACGTCGCCGAACAATTTACCGGGATGCAAGGACGATACGTTCAGTTGGAAGACACCATTCGTTCCTTCAAAGAAATTTTAGAAGGCAAGCACGACAGTGTCCCGGAACAAGCCTTTTATATGGTCGGCAACATCAATGATGTTTTAGTCAAGGCCCAAAAAGTTCAATAAGATTAAGATGAGGGAATGATGGCCGAATATTCGTTACGATTTGTTACAGGCGCAGGTGACGTCTTTTCCGGGAATGTCGAAAGCCTTGTGGCCCCGGGGCAGCAAGGCTTGCTAGGAGTTTTGGCTCACCACGCCCCATTGATCAGCCTCTTGAAAAAAGGGGTTGTCAAAATTCGTCAGGCCAGCCAAGAATATTTTTACGTCATCCAATCCGGGATACTTGAAATTGATGGGAAAGGCAAGGCTCTTATTTTAACGGACACCGCCGTTGCGTTGAAGTCCGAAAATGAAGCCCAAGAATATTTAAAAAAAAGTTAAAATTTCTTTTTTATCGCAACTTCATTGTTATAATTGGTTCGATGCAGTCATGGAAAAAGATTTTTTGAAACAGGACACGGGTAAATCTGTTGAATCAGTAGAAGGCTCTGGCGAAAAACCGTTTTTTCGCGTCATTGTTCATTCGTTCTTTATCATTCCGTTTCTTATCGCTGTCTTTTGCCTTTTGTTGTTTGGCGCGATGCATTTATTAACCCGTGAAAATCGGGATGCTTACGATTATCTTGAGGATGTCAAAGTGGGGGGGATGACAAAACGTTGGCAAGCGGCTTTTGAATTATCTAAAATGTTAGTGAATGCTCAACAAGCCCCTAAAGAAAAAAGGTTTATCAATGAATTGATCGCGGCCTTTAATGGGGCAAAACAGGATGATCCGCGAGTACGCCAATATTTAGCTCTGGCGATGGGACGTACTCAAAACCCTGAATTTCTTAACCTCTTGCTTGAAGCGTTAGATGATGACAAAGACGAAAATTTACCGACAATCATTTACGCGTTAGGGATGCTCAAGCAAAAAGAAGCGGCCTTGGCCTTAGCAAAATTTGTTCATCATTCTAATGCCCGGATTCGTTCATTGAGCATTGCAGCCTTAGGGCACATCGGCAATCCTTCATCGCAGCCTGTTCTTAAGCAGGGATTAATTGATGCCGAGGCGAATGTGCAATGGGGAGCGGCGTTGGCTTTAGCTCAAATGGGAGACTTCTCGGGAAAAGATATTCTTTTTGATTTATTAGATCGCCGTTATCTCGACAATTTTAAAGAAGTAAATCCTGAAGAACAGAATCAGCTCATCATGGCAACGATCCAATCTGCTTCCCTATTCGATGATGGGCAGCTTCAGGCTCGCATCCGTGAAATTTCTCAAACGGATAAAAATATGCAGGTGCGTGCTTACGCTTTACAATATCTAAAATCAACACATTGAATTTGGAGAATCTGTGAATACCCCAGTTACTTCCTCAAGCCAATCGGCTCCGGTCCAACCTCCCAGTCGTCCTGTTCAAAAACCCGATGATGCAAATATGGATCGCCGTTCCTTTATTAAGTGGTTGCCCTTAGGCTGGGCTGCTTTTGCGGCTGTTGTGGCCGGATATGGAACACTTGTTTTACGATATTTATTTCCCAATGTTTTGTTTGAACCTAAACAATCCTTCCTTGCTGGAACGATTGATGATTATACAGCAGGAGAAGTTTCCGAACGATTTAAAGAACGCTACGGCGTTTGGGTTGTGCGGGATTCCGAAAAAATTTATGCTCTGTCTACTGTATGTACGCATTTAGGATGCACGCCGAATTGGTTGGCTAGCGAGGCGAAATTTAAATGCCCGTGCCATGGGAGTGGTTTTTACAAAACGGGCATCAATTTCGAAGGCCCGGCCCCGCGGCCTTTGGAACGTTTTAAGATCTTTCTGGCTGATGACGGGGAAATCGTTGTTGATAAAACACAAAAGTTCCAGCAGGAAAAAGGGGAGTGGATCGACCCTGATTCCTATATCCTGGCCTAACTTAAGGAAGAACCATGCCGTATTTTGATTCAGGTGAAAGTTTATTTGAGAAATTTTGTAAGACACAGGTAGGAAGGGCCATCTTCCGCACAGGGATCCCGCGCAATCAGCGCCAGCGCATGATGATCATGCTTAATGGCGTTTTTCTGCATTTGCATCCGGTACGTTTGCCCAAACATGCGGTCAAAGTCAAATACACCTGGTGCATGGGGGGGTTGTCATTCTTTGTGTTTCTTGTCTTGACGGTGACGGGAATTTTATTGATGTTCTATTATCGCCCAACAGTTGAATATGCTTACGGAGACATTATCGATTTGAAGGAACAAGTCCCGCTGGGGTTGATGCGCGAAATTCATCGTTGGGGCGCCCATTTAATGGTCGTCACGGTCTGGCTGCACATGTTCCGTGTTTTTATGACAGGTTCTTATAAGCCGCCGCGCGAATTCAATTGGGTCATTGGAGTTATTTTGCTTGTCTTGACGATGCTCATGAGTTTTACAGGATATCTTTTGCCGTGGGACCAGTTAGCCATCTGGGCCATTACGGTCGGTTCCAATATGGCTGGCGCGACTCCTTTGGTCGGGGCATCCGGGCCTGGTGCGTCATTGTTGGCCATCGGCGATGTGAATTTCATTACGTCTTCGAGCGATGCCCGTTTTGCCATGCTTGGTGGGCGTTTTGTCGGCGAAGGCGCTTTATTGCGATTTTATGTTTTGCATTGTATCGGGTTGCCTTTTGTTATGATGATTTTTATGATCGTCCATTTTTGGCGGGTGCGTAAAGATGGCGGAATCTCGGGCCCAACATAAGGGACAAAATAATCATGGCCGAATCGATTAAGCATTTCATCAATTTTGCAGCAAACCCCAAGGTCTTATTTCCTTGTTTGCTTATTTTGACGTTGTTTATGTTCCCCGGCAACGATAAGCTGCTCGCTATTAATAAAAGACTGGGGCTATATAAATTATGGACAAAGAAGGGAGGGATTTTCCTTTTTTCATTCATGCTGCTGTTTTTTATTTTTGGGTTAACCGATCCTAATTTTCGCCTTATTGTTACCAAGCCTGACAATGTGCCTATTGTCGCGTTGCTTTTTTTGGTTAATTTTTTCTTATGGCTCAGCATGAAACAGGCTTGGGAAAATGACGCGCGCATCGCAAAGGGGCAGCCACCGCAAGAAGCTGAAGATGCCAAAGAAAAAATCCTCGTTTGGCCGGACCTCGTTTACATTGAATTCATTGCGTTGATTTTATGCTCAGCGTTATTGCTTGCCTGGGCGTGCGCGTTGCCGGCCCCTCTGGAAGAACCGGCCAACCCTTCCGTGTCACCGAACCCTTCGAAGGCGCCCTGGTATTTCTTGGGATTACAAGAAATGCTCGTTTATTTTGATCCTTGGCTGGCAGGCGTTGTTTTTCCTACCATTATTATGCTCGGCTTTATGTGTATTCCATTTTTAGATAATAATAAAAAAGGATGCGGCTACTACACTTTTAACGAGCGTAAAATGGCTATTTCTATTTTCATGTTTCTCTGGCTGGTGCTTTGGATTTTTTTAATGACAACGGGGACATTTTTACGCGGCCCTAACTGGAATTTTTTTGGCCCTTTCGAATATTGGGACATCCACAAACTCGAAGCATTAACCAATATTAACCTATCAGAATATATTTATATGATTTTGCTTAAACAGCCGGTTCCTGAGAATATTCTTCTTCGGGAAATATGGGGGTTCCTGGCCTTGGGGCTTTATTTTGGGCTGACACCGATACTATTAGCGTTGACATTTCTAAAGAATGTCTTTAAGCAGTTAGGCGTCTTGCGTTACAGCATCTTTACTTTTTTGCTCTTATGCGCCTTGAGTTTGCCGATCAAAATGTTTTTGCGCTGGGCCTTTAACATTAAATATATTGTCGCTATCCCGGAATTTTTCTTTAATATTTAATTTGCTAAGAACTTCGAGGGAATTGTGGGGAAAGACGAACGCCACTATAATATTAATAATCTCAACATCCTGTTTGCTTGCGCCAGTTTAATCCTTTTAAGCGCTTTGGGCTGGCTTTTTGTCAAAGATTATTCGCGCCCCTGGAAAAAACATCAACAAGATTTTCGTGCTTTGGAAGTTGAACAAACTCGCGTCAAACTCGATTCATCTTCATCTGCATTAGCCAGCAATCCTGAGTATCAAGCCCTCCAAGAAGAGCTCACAAAAGCCCGCGAAGCTTATAACGCTCAATGCCGGCAAAATGAAGCATTGCAAAAAGAGATTAAATCTCTGCAGGCTCATGACGATTCTCTCCAGCAACAATATCGATTTACAAAGTCGGAATTCGATGCGGCGCGTTATCGTTTAGAAATTGCCAAAGAGCATCCGGGAGCCGCCGCGTACTTGGTTAAAGCCCAGAAGGAATATGCTGACGTCGAAAGCAAGTTGCACAAACTCCTGGTGGACACTCAAAGTTCCGCCGATACTCTTAAAGCGAAGAATGATGTTAATGCGCAGTGTGGTGCGCAGTTGGCCGAGTTGGAACGGAAAGAACGTGAATTAGCCCGGCAAAAGAATTTCCTTTCGCGCAAATTAGAAAACATCGATCCCGGAGAGATGACTTTCGTCAATCAAATGGCCAATTTGATCCGTGATTTGCCCATCATTGATCTGGCCAATCCCAACAACAAGATCAAGCAGGTCGTTTTAAAAGACATCCGCGAGGATGTTAACTTCCTGGAAGTCCCTAAGGTTGACCGTTGCATCACCTGCCATTTAGGAATCGATAACCCGGATTATGCGAATATGCCTCAACCTTTCAGGACGCATCCCAACCTTGAGCTTTATTTAGGAAAAGAGTCGACCCACCCCTTAGAGGAGTTCGGGTGTACGGTTTGTCACGGGGGTAGAGGAAGAGGAACGGATTTTACAACGGCAGCCCATACCCCATCATCAGAAGAACAAGCCCAGGAATGGGAGAAAAAGTATCGCTGGCAGGAGATGCGTCTTTGGGAGGAACCCATGCTTCCTTTGGCGCAGACAGAGGCAGGATGCTTTAAATGTCATGCCGGTCAAAGCACGATTAAAGGCGCTGATAAGTTAAATTTAGGCCTTGAGCTTATTGAAAAAGCCGGATGCTACGGATGCCATTTTATTGAAAAATATAAAGATTGGCCGCAGCCCGGGCCTGATTTAACAAAGATAGCGGCAAAAGTTTCTAAAGAATGGGCCTATCAATGGATTGAGAACCCCAAGGCTTTCCGACCGGATACGCGCATGCCTTCGTTCTATCATCTGTCTAATAATAGCGATCCTGAGTCCATGATAAGGGGGGAACAGGAAATCCATGCCATCGTTCATTATTTATTCCAGCATAGTGAAGAATTCCCGATGGAAAAAATTCCTTCCACGGGAGACGCCCATCGAGGCCAAGATATTGTCGAGTCTGTGGGTTGCTTTGCCTGTCATCAAGTGGGGTCAAATCCTCAAGAGGGAAAAACAACGGCCGATTCCCTACGCCGGGAGCACGGCCCGAATCTCATTGGCTTGGGAAGGAAGACAACCAAGGAGTGGATTTATCACTGGGTCAAAAATCCTCCTCGGTATCATCCCGCTACTCGTATGCCAAATTTGCGCTTGACCGATCAAGAGGCCGCCGATGTCGTTGAATATTTAGCATCTCAACAAACTCCTGAATTTGACCAACAGGCTATTCCTGCTTTGGATCCACAGGTGGTCGACAGGATCACGCTCGAATTTCTCAAAAAATCCCTTTCTAATAAAGCGGCCGGAGAAAAGTTAGCCGCGATGACCCTGGATGAGAAGTTATTGTTCTCCGGGGAGAAGCTGATCGGCAGCTACGGCTGCTATGGTTGTCACACCATTGCTGGCTTTGAAGAAATGAAAAAACCGGGGACGGAGCTCACGGAAGAAGGCAGTAAGGCCCTGCATAATCTTGACTTTGGGTTTGTTCATATCGATCATACAAAGCCGGCCTGGTTTGCACAAAAATTACACGATCCGCGCAGTTTCGACAAAGACAAAGTAAAAATATGGGAAGAGAAGTTAAAAATGCCCAACTTTTATTTTTCTGAACAAGAAATAGACGCGATGACAACAGCGCTTTTAGGATTCGTCGAAGCTAAGGGCATCCAAGATAAGATTGTCCCCCGGACACCTGAAAATCTTTACATTGAAGAAGGGCAAAAAATTATTCGTCAACTGAATTGCCAGTCGTGCCATATGATCGAAGGTGAGGGAGGGACAATCCAGGAGAGCGTCAAGCAGTGGCTCATCAAGCATGATGGTAAATCTGCGGATGAGGCGGCCGCTATTGTTTTAAGTTTCAGCCCGCCTAACCTTGTTGGCGAAGGGAAGAAGGTGCAGCCACAGTGGTTGTTTGATTTCCTCCATCAACCGACGACAATCCGCCCTTGGCTTAAAGTGCGTATGCCTACTTACACGTTCAACGCGGATCACCTCAATAGCCTCCTTCAATACTTTAACGCTTTAGATAAAGAGCCGTTCCCCTTCACGGATAATGTCGACGTTAATTTGACGCAGGAAGAGTACCTTGCTGCGGAAAAGTTATTTTCAGATGAATATTTCGATTGCGCGAAATGCCACATTGTTGGGGATAAAATGCCCGGCGGTTCACCCGAAAACTGGGCGCCTAACTTTGCGTTGGCTAAAACTCGTTTAAAGCCAGGCTGGATCCTCGAATGGATGAAAAATCCGGCAGCCCTTTTACCAGGGACGAAAATGCCGACATATTTTGATCCAGAGAATTACCATGAATCCGGGCCTCCGGACATTTTAAATGGCGATGAAGATACGCAAATCCGAGTGTTGCGCAATTATCTAAATACGATCGCTCCTTTGACAACTTCTCAAGAAACGAAAAAGAATCCGGAGGTTAAAGAAGCTCCCGAAACTTTAGTGGCTCCAGCCGTTTCTAAATAATTTTTTTTTAAACATTTGATAAGCGCATGTTAACAATCATTATACTTTTAACCACGTTAGGGATTGCCGCTGTTTATCCTTTGTGTTTTTGGCTGAATTGGCGAGAACCACTCAAGCAGAAGTTTCATCGTTTCCATATTGGATTGCCAACGATGCTTGCGGGTGTATTGGGGGTTTTTGTCCTACGTGACAATTTCAGTGAGAATTTCAAAATTATTTTCGGTGTTTGGTTTTTTAGTTTAATTTGGACAACGGCGTATTCCTGGGATAAAGAATTTCTACGCGCCAAGTTTACACTCTTTCCATGTTTATTCGGTAGTTATTTACTGGCCGCTGTGGTGCAACAAATTCCGCCTCTTCAAAGTTCTCCTCTCGGGTTTTTCATGGTTCTCTTAAGTTCTTTGATTGTTTGCAGCTCATTGTATGCCATGAATTTAGGCCATTGGTATTTGAACGTTCACGGGCTTCCTCTTAAGCATTTAATCCGCGCCACTTATGCCCTGTGGGGGTTTTTAGCCTTACGATTAGCTTTTGATATCGCTGCCATATTAAGCCAAACGATCATGTTCCAAGGAGAGCAGGTAGCGCTGGGTCGATTTATTCCAACACTCGACGGATTTTTTCTTCTCGTCGCTTTATTTTTTGGAACAATTTTCCCTTTTGTCAGCTTATTTTTTGTTAAAGAAATCCTGAATCTAAAGAATACCCAGGCCGCCACAGGCGTTCTATACGTCATCTTAGTCTCGATTCTCTTGGGCGACATGGCTTATAAATATTATCTGATTAAGTTTGGGATTGTTCTGTGAAATCAGCAGCCATCGCCCAGCATTGTCCTTTGTGCCAGCAGTTTTCTCAAATAGACATTGCGGATGGCCAGGAGGTTTGTTGCCCCCACTGTACCGGTAGATGGGGGAAGATCGAGACTCTGGAAAATATTTTTGATCGTTGCCCTTTCTGTGAATGCCGGCAGTTTTATCTCTCCAAAGATTTTAATCAGTTCCTGGGTTGTTTGATTATGTTACTGGGGATTGTGTTTGTCCCCTGGACGTATGGGTTAAGTTTGCCGGTGTTTGCCGTCGTTGATTGGGCCCTTTATCAAAGGATCCCCACCATCGTTAATTGCTATCGGTGCGGCTGTGAATTTCGTAACCTTAAATACCCCAAGGACTTCAAGGCTTTTATGCATCACATCGGGTTAAAGTACGATAAAGATAGAAAATAATTTTGCTAAAAAATTTTGAAGTTTTGAAATATTTTTATAACCGGGGCCTGGATGCCCCGATCGGTTTTTATCGTGGAAAACACGGTTATGAGATCGGTTTGATCATTGAAATAAATCGTGAACTGATATTGGTAGAAATTAAATCAGGCATGACATTCGCTCCTGACTGGATAAAGAATCTCGAAATATTTCATACTAGGACAAGGAAACCCGTGGGGAATAGATTTGTTTTATACGGGGGAGAGGAAATACACACGATACGCAACATTAAAGTTTAAAGTGGTACTTTAAAATAGCAAATATGTATATCACGCGTCTGCCCGAGAAGTTTTTTATCCAATCTTTCGTTTAAGATCAGAAAATAGTTCTTGTTATATGTTGTTATACAATGTTATACTTTAAATAAGGGAGGTGTCATTATGAACGTGCTTAAGGCCTTTCGCCTGGAAAAGAAATTGGTCGGTCGCCTGGCTAGGGTCGCCAGGGAGTCCCGTCGTTCGGAGAAATTTTACGTCGAGGAGGCCTTGCGCCTTTACCTGGAGGAATATGAGGACGCCCGGATCGCCAAGGAGCGGTTTGAAGACCCCCGGACCAGGATCATTTCCAGCCAGGAAATGAGGCAGCGGCTTGGTTTATAAGGTTTCGTATGCCGACGGCATTGAAAAAGACCTGGCCCATTTGGACAAGCCGTTGAGGGAAAAGATCGTCAACAAGATAGAGGGATATCTGGCCAGGGACCCCCAAGGGCTGGGCAAGCCTTTGACCGGCATTTTCAAGGGTTTTTGGCGTTACCGGTTCAATGATTACAGGGTCATTTATCGCATAGCCCCCAAAGAAATTCTTATCACGGTTTTCCGCATAGGCCATCGTAGAAATGTTTACTCTAAACCGGTCAACTAGGTCATGAAAAAACTCAAAAATATTTTCATTTCCGCCATCCACCAGAACGCGGGCAAGACCACCCTGGCGCTGGGTTTCGTTATTATTTTTTTAAAATAAAAATTCCTGAATGCTTCTTGACAGAACCATAGGCTTATAGTAATTGTATTAAGTATTTTTATTCAACAATTTTAAAAAGGCGCCTCGATGAAATCAAAAATAATGATTTTTCTTTTATCATTAACCCTGGGAGCTAGTGCTTTGAGCTCAATGGCGCTAGCCGGCACGATTACGGGGACTGTCAACTATGAGGGAGAAGTGCCTAGGTTCAAACCGATCAAAATGGAAGCAGATCCTATGTGCCTTACGCACCACAGCGGAGAAGTGATGCCACAATCGCTTATTTTAGGGGAAGGCCAAACCATGGCTAACGTTTTTGTTCATATTGTCAGTGGTGTGGCTAAAAAAGCTTACCCTCCGCCAGCGCAGACGGCAGTGATCGATCAAAAAGGGTGCATGTATGATCCGCATGTGTTAGGTGTTATGGTTGGCCAAACAGTCAAAATTTTAAACCCCGATGGAACGCTGCATAATGTTCATGCCTTAAGCAAGGTCAATCCGGAATTTAATTTAGCGATGCCTAAATTCCGTACGGAAGTTGAAAAAAAATTTGAGAAGCCGGAGTTTATGTTTCTTTTAAAATGTGATGTCCATCCCTGGATGGGAGCTTGGATTTCCGTTATGGATCATCCTTATTTTAATGTCACGAAACCGGACGGAAAATTTATCATTAATGATTTGCCGGCGGGAAATTATGAGATTGAAGCCTGGCATGAAAAGTTAGGGGTCCAGAAACAAACGGTGACCTTGGCCGACGGGGAATCCAAAGAACTTAACTTCACATTTGTCAAGCCTTCTAACTAACCCATGAGTCATCCTAACGGACACGACCACCACAGCGGCTCCGGCCATCATCAGTCTTTCTGGAAGAAGTATATTTTTTCCACGGATCATAAAATCATTGGCCTTCAGTACGGCTTTACTGCCTTATTTTTCCTTCTGTTCGGCTTCTGCTTAATGCTATTAATGCGTTGGCAATTAGCCTATCCAGGACAACCCATCCCTGTTGTCGGGCATTTATTTGGTGAAGCCCGCACCCCTGGCGGTGTCATGCTTCCTGAATTTTACAATGAGTTAGGAGCCATGCATGGAACCATCATGGTCTTTTTAGCCATTGTGCCCTTAGTGTTCGCTGCCTTTGGAAACTATATCATCCCTCTTCAAATCGGCGCGCCGGACATGGCGTTCCCTCGATTAAACATGGTTAGCTATCAGTTATATTTTATCGGCGGTCTCATCATGTTGGGGAGCTTTTTTTTACCGGGGGGAGCGGCGAGCTCGGGATGGACATCTTATTCACCGTTGGCCGATATTGCTTCCATCGGGCAAACTGCCTGGATCTTGGGGATGGTGTGTTTGATTAATTCATCGCTTCTGGGTGCGGTGAATTTTATTACGACGGTTTTTCAGCTTCGTGCCCCGGGGATGACATTTATGCGCCTTCCGTTTTTCGTCTGGGTCCAACTCGCAACAGCTTTCTTGCTTCTCTTGGCGTTCCCTCCCTTAGAAGCAGCAGGGGTCATGCAATTGATGGACAGGGTCGCTCACACGAGTTTCTTTATGCCTACGGGATTATTGATTAGTGGA
>JAGVNC010000093.1 GCA_020053475.1 Candidatus Omnitrophota bacterium
CGATTGCTCTCTGACAGGCAGGTCCAACGATAAATCAGCTCTGCCTGGGATACAGGGAACTTCACATGCCAACCAATCAACACGAGCTTGCAACGTGATGGAATCGTTAAAAATTTTATCTTGCGGAAAAATTTGCGTTAAAAGGTAAACGCCTTCGGGATAAATATAAGTGGTTAACCCTTCAGCGTCCCATCGGTGAGGATACGGCCAATGAACAGGTCCAGCGCGAAATCCTTCGGGCAATTGCCAAATAATTTTAGTGGGTAACCCCGAATCACCCGGGTTGCGCCAGTACGTGTGCCAATTTTTATCGGTCTTTAGACGGACCCCGGCCCAAAATGGTTCGCCGGGCTTAATGGCGGATACCTCACTCACTAATTCAACATAAGTGTGGGACTGGTAAACACTTCCGGCTTGCGCAGGTGACACCAATAATAGAAAAAACATCAAAAGATACATCATGGTTAGTTATTATACCTAATTTTATCTTGCGGTGAATTAAATTTCGTATTCAGAGTAAGTGATCTTTTTAGGAGTTAAATAGACTTCATCGTTTTTGGCGAGGTTTAATGCCTTATATTCATCTTGAGTGATCTCGACTTGGAAATTATTCCCATCTTGCGCACACGCTTCAATTTTAACCGATGAGCCTGCCGGATTGATAAAAACAAGCACGACCTTCACCGAATTTACCGATAAAGGTTCACGAGTGACGGACAACTGATGGGGACGGACATACATTTTAGCGGATTTAATTTTAGCGGCCGGCTCTTGTACCCCGGGGGCTGTCCCGACAGAAAGTTTTCCCTCTTCGACCCGGGCATGGAAGAGATTTACATTGCCCAAAAAATTCAAAACGAACGCCGACACCGGCTTATGGTACACTTCTTCGGGTGTCCCAATCTGCTCAATTTTGCCCGCGTTCATCACGACAATTTTATCGGCCACCTCCAATGCTTCCTCCTGATCGTGCGTGACGAAAAGACTCGTAATGTGCAAATTATCATGAAAGCGCCGGAGCCATTGGCGTAATTCCTTGCGGACATTAGCATCAAGGGAGCCGAACGGTTCATCAAGCAAAAGCACTTTAGGCTCAATCGCCAGCGCGCGGGCTAACGCAATTCGTTGACGCTGCCCACCGGAAAGCTGCGAGGGATATCGGGAAGCCACCCACTCTAATTGCACAAGCTTCAAAAGCTCATGGACCTTTTCTTTAATCTGTTGTTCACTGGGTCGAAAAGATTTTGGTTTCACTCTTAACCCGAACGCAATATTTTCAAATACCGTCATATGACGGAACAGCGCATAATGCTGAAACACAAACCCCACGCTGCGGTCTTTAGTTTGCTTCTCTTTGGCGTCTTCCCCGTGGAAAAGAATCTCTCCGGCATCGGCGGTCTCTAATCCGGCGATAATCCGTAGTAACGTAGTCTTCCCTGATCCCGAAGGACCCAATAAAGCGATCAACTCCCCTGTCTCGACTTTTAAGCTCACATCATCCAACGCCTTAAATGTGCCGAATATTTTAGTAATCTGCTTAACTTCAATACTCATGAATGGTTCTCCATTTTTCCAGCAGCCACTCCAGCAAAGGCGCCCACACTGCCGTCTCTGGCGGATAACTCTGCCCGGTATTTAAACTCAATCATGGATTTGAGGACAAGTGTCACAAGCGCGAGCATGGCCAACAGCGAAGCCGCAGCAAACGCGGCGGTAAAATTGTATTCATTGTAAAGGATCTCGATATGCAACGGCAACGTATTGGTTTGCCCACGGATATGCCCGGACACAACCGATACCGCGCCGAATTCGCCCATGGCCCGGGCATTACACAAAATGACACCATATAAAAGCCCCCATTTGATGTTGGGCAACGTCACGCGCCAAAATGTTTGAAATCCGCTGGCCCCTAACGTCATGGCCGCTTCTTCCTCTTCACTCCCCTGA
This sequence comes from Candidatus Omnitrophota bacterium, assembly GCA_020053475.1. Taxonomy (GTDB): domain Bacteria; phylum Omnitrophota; class Gorgyraeia; order Zapsychrales; family Zapsychraceae; genus JAGVNC01. The sequence continues at coordinate 1,948 of JAGVNC010000093.1, forward strand.
GCTTTCATCACTGGAATCAGTTCGCGGGCGACCATGGGAAACGTGATAAAAATCGTTGCTAAAATAATGGCGGGCGGCGCAAAAATAATTTTAATGCCGTGTTCCATCAGCCAAGGCCCAAATGCGCCCTGTGCCCCGAACAAAAGGACAAAAATCAACCCCGAGATGACCGGAGATACGGATAACGGCAAGTCGATCAACGTGGTTAGAAAGTTCTTGCCCCAAAAATCAAATTTGGCAATCGCCCAGGAAGCGGCAACCCCAAAAATCAAATTCAAAGGAACGGCAACCAATGCCGTGATGACCGTCAAGCGGATCGCTGAAAACGTGTCCGGGTCGTTCAGCGACCTAAAATACACTTCGACGCCCTTATTCAACGCGTTAAAAAAAACCACAAACAAAGGCAGAAGAATAAACAGCGCTAAACAAACTAACGCTGCGGCAATTAATGCCCGGCGGACCCAAGGTTGTTCTGTGCGTATTGACATCAATTCATCCCAATTCGTTTAGAAAAAACCGATTGCACAAAGTTTGTCAGCGCCAATAACCCAAACGACACCAGAAGCATCACAACAGCGATCGCTGTGGCACCGGCATAATCATACTGTTCCAATTTGGTCATAATCAACAATGGCGCTATCTCCGTTTTCCCCGGCATATTCCCGGCGATAAAGATAACAGACCCGTATTCTCCAATCGCTCGGGCAAATGCCAGCGTAAATCCCGTAATCAACGCTGGAATGATGTTAGGAAAAAGAACTTTAATGAACGTCTGCCAACGGTTGGCGCCAAGGCTTGCGGCGGCATCTTCCAGCTCGGCATCCAACTCCTGAAGGACGGGCTCAACTGTACGCACCACAAACGGCAAGCCGATAAAAATTAGCGCGATGGTGATCCCTAACGGACTGTAGGCGGATTCAATACCCCATTTGTAAAGGTATTGGCCGACCCATCCGTTTTGGGAATATAATGATGTTAAGGCAATCCCTGTGACGGCCGTCGGCAAAGCAAAGGGGAAATCCACAAGCGCGTCGACAATCTTTTTCCCCGGGAAACTATAGCGCGCCAGAACCCAGGCGATAAGAAATCCCATAATGATATTCACAAGGCCAGCGGCTAAGCTGGCTCCAAAACTTAAGCGATAAGCCGCCAACGTTCTGGGGCTGGTAATGACGTCAACAAATTCCCGCAGTCCCATTGTCGATGTCTTGATAAAAAGCATCGACAACGGGATTAACACAATCAAACTCAAATAAAAAATTGTGTACCCAAGAGAGAGATGAAGTCCTGGAAGCGTCGATTTTTGTTTGAGGATATTAATTCCCATAAATTTGATCAAAAATCCCCTTATCGGCAAAATGCGTTTTCTGGGCTTTTTGCCATCCGCCGAATACCTCATCAATCGTGAAAAGATTGACTGGTTGAAATTGATCAGCGTACTGTTTTGCCACACTTTTCAATCGTGGGCGGTAATAATGTTTGGCTGCTATCTCTTGGCCTTGTTGGGTGTAAAGAAAGTTTAGGTATTCTTCGGCGACTTTGCGTGTTCCACGTCGGTCTACGTTCCGATCAATGACGGTCACCGGCGGTTCGGCCAAAATACTTAACGAAGGAACAACGATTTCAAACTTATCCGGGCCTAATTCATTGACAGCCAAATACGCTTCGTTTTCCCACGAAATGAGGACATCGCCGATGCCGCGCTCAACAAACGTCGTTGTTGACCCGCGGGCACCTGAATCCAACACCGGGACATTTTTAAAGATCGCTTTTAAAAATTCTTTGGCCTTCTCTTCGTCATTGTTCCATTTTTTCAGCGCAAATCCCCAGGCAGCCAAATAATTCCAACGGGCCCCTCCGGATGTTTTAGGATTAGGGGTGATCACCGATACGCCTTCGCGGGGAAGATCTTCCCAATCCTTGATATTCTTCGGGTTCCCTTTACGCACCAAAAAGACGATCGTCGATGTGTAGGGCGAACTGTTATCGGCAAGTCGTTCCTGCCATTTGGATGGAATTAATCCGGACTTTCCCGCAATGGCATCAATATCGTAGGCCAACGCAAGCGTCACGACATCCGCCTCTAATCCATCGATGACAGCCCGGGCTTGTTTACCGCTGCCGCCGTGCGATTGATTAATGACGACATCATCTCCGGTCTTTTCTTTCCAATACTGGGCAAAAACTTTATTATAATCATCGTACAATTCGCGCGTGGGGTCGTAGGAAACATTCAATAATGTCACCTGTTTGGCCCACCCCACTGTCGCAAAGTCAATCATAACAACTATTGCCAAAATTCCCAATAAAAACTTACGAACTTTCATTTTAAATCCTCCTCCCGTATTCAATTATTAATATGTTACTTGGAAACGGCTTAAAATCACATTTTCTGTTTCACGGTCGTCCCCAGCGGCGGCACCTCCGTCAAAAGCCGTCCGTTCATAATCTAAGGAAAGGCGAACGTTTTTGTGAGGATACCAATTTAATCCAAAACCCAATGCCTTGGCTTGGGAGACGCTCGTGTTGATGCTGGCAAAGCCGTTATCAAAAATGCTATTGTCTAAACTCAAGTGCCCATAACGGGCCACTGTTTCAAAAGCACCCCATGTGCCTTTAGAAAGATCGAAATTGGCCCGCGGGGTGATCCCTTTATATGAAGCCAATTCTCCGGTTAAAACATAATTACTGGAAACCTGCCAACCTTGATTACTAAAGGTATCGCGGATCGTACTGCCACCGCTTGTGCGTACCACTTTTTGTTCGGACACCGCGTATTCTCCTAAAAGGCCTAACGATCCCTTATAGAAATAAGCTTGGGGGCTGATTCTGGTATGGTCACCATCGGCACTAACACCGGAAGAGTAACTAAAAATATTAGCTTGCCCGGTGGATTTATACGTTGGGATGGTACTCCCTTCTTTATGTCCCAAAGAGCCACCCACTCCTAGCCCTAAGCCTTTAAGGGCTTGCGGTCCATGATTTTTAAAAGGATGAGTAAAGATACGGGCCACCACATCTTTATCATTGTTATTATCCGTATCCTGGCCGTTGGAACTAGCAAGATCGGCTGACCCATTAAAAATCCCCAACTGGTAAGTTGTTGAATCTCCCAAAATGTCTCCGTGCAATTGAAATCCCACTTCATGATTTGGGAGTAGATTAGACGGCAATCCGATCTCCACAAAATTAGCCACAGCATCTGACTGCAGACGCTCCAACCCGAGCGGAGCCTTGAATTTACCGCCGCGTAATTTCCATGCCGGGGCCAATTTGAAGTCACCGTAAGCATCGACTAACGTGGACTGGCCGCTGCCAAAATCAGGCATAATATAATAATCAAATATTTTCCCCACAGTTCCGTCAAAAATTAACCGGGCACGGCGGACAGAAAACGTATCGGTCGTCCCAATATCCTTTTTGTTGTCTGTAAAATACCGACCGTCCGCTTGAATAAGCCCACGAATTTTTAATTTGAAATTATCATCTGGGCTTTTGAGGCTAAATCCATCTTTGACCGATGCACTAACGATCGTATTCTCGCCGGCCTTCTTGTCTTTGTCTTCTTTCTCTAATTCTAACTGCCGTTTAAGAATCGCCACTTCCTGTTCCAGTTGCGTAAGGCGTTCCTCAACGGACAGATCAGCCGCCGCTGGAATTTGCCAACTTACCACTACCACAGCCAAACTGATTAAAATTAACCCCACCTTCTTCATTTTCCTCTCTCCTCTTTTGTAATAATATTATTTAATCTATTAACTTAATAGTTTATTAAACAAAAATTATATTTGATAAGATAATTTTTCAGGGCTTAAACTTTTTACCTTTAAAATCATATCCGCCAAACTTGTTTTATCAAGAATATTGGCCATTGCGTCCCTAACCTCCTTCATCACCAAACGAATCCCACAATGATGTTCGTCCTTACACTCTTTACATCGTTTGTAGGCCGTTTGACTGACACAAGAAACAGGGGCTAACGGCCCATCAAGGATTCTAATGACCTGTCCTAGGTTGATTTCAGAAGGATGACGAGCCAACTGATAGCCCCCTCCCTTTCCCTTCTTACTTTCCAGAATCCCATGATTCTTAAGATCGAGTAAAATTGCCTCTAAAAATTTTTTTGGGATTCTTTCTTCGCGGGCTAAATCAGCAATCAACACCGACCCGCAATTGTATTTTTCACACAAATGCAGCAGTGCGTGTAACCCATATTTAGTCTTTGAAATCATATCACTACTCTCCCTATGGATTTAGTAGATTATAGCATAAATTAAACACTTGTCAAGAAAAAATTCCATACTTTTTTAAATCATCTTTTTAGGCTGAACAATCCGGTCAAACTCGGCGGGAGTCAAACAACCCAACTTCACGGCGGCTTCTTTGAGTGTGATATTTTGGGCATACGCGGTCTTTGCAACCTTCGCTGCTTGATCATATCCGATATACGGATTCAAGGCCGCGACAAGCATGAGCGATTGCTCGAGATATTGGGCGATCCGTGCCTTATTGGCTTTGATGCCTTTCACACATTTGTCGTTAAAACTATTGGATGCGTCGGCCAACAATCGGATCGATTGAAGAATGTTAAAAATAATCACAGGCTTAAAAACGTTAAGCTCAAAATTTCCGCTCGCTCCGGCAATGGTGATCGTCGTGTCATTGCCCATCACCTGCGTGCAGACCATCGTCATGGCTTCACACTGTGTTGGATTGACTTTCCCGGGCATAATAGAACTCCCCGGTTCATTGGCGGGCAAAATGAGTTCGCCGATGCCGCAACGCGGGCCGGAACCCAACCAGCGGATATCGTTGGCGATTTTCATCAACGATGCCGCGATTGTTTTTAGTGCCCCGCTTAATTCGACCAATGCGTCGTGGCCAGCCAGTGCTTCAAATTTATTTGGTGCGGATTTAAACGGATAGCCAGTCAACTGAGCAATTTGGGACGCGACTTTATTCGCAAATTGTTTTGGGGCGTTCATTCCCGTCCCAACCGCCGTCCCCCCTAGCGCCAAATTGTAGACCCGCGGCAACACCGCTTGCAAACGGGCCAACCCAAAATCAACCTGCTGAACATATCCTGAAAATTCCTGGCCAAGTGTCAACGGTGTCGCATCCATCAAATGCGTTCGACCCACTTTAATGATGGAGCGGAACTCTTTGGATTTTATATTTAATCCGTTGCGTAGCGCCTGTAATGCCGGGACAAGTTCTTCTCGGACTTGCACAACAGCTGCCACATGCATCGCCGCTGGAAAAACATCGTTGGAGGATTGGGACTTATTGACATCGTCGTTCGGATGGATCGGGCTTTTACTCCCCAATTTCCCACCAGCCAACTGAATCGCCCGGTTGGCAATCACCTCATTGACGTTCATATTCGTCTGCGTGCCGCTCCCTGTTTGCCAAACAACCAACGGGAAATGATCACTGAGCTTGCCAGATATCACTTCATTAGCCGCGCGCACAATCAAGTCCGCTTTTTTCTTAGGCAATATTCTTAGACGAGTATTAACGATTGCCGACGCTTTTTTGACAAGCGCTAATGCCCCAATAAACTCTTGAGGAAAACGCTCGCCTCCGATTTTAAAATTGGCCAACGATCGGGCGGTTTGCGCCCCGTAAAGTTTATTTTGCGGGACTTTGACCTCTCCCAGACTATCTGATTCAATACGATATTTCACGTCTCTCCTCCGCTAACTATTATTTTTTTGGAAGCCAAGCACTAATCAAGTCCATCGGGACAGGGAAAATCGTTGTGGTATTCTTATCCCCACCGATTTCAACCAGCGTCTGCAGATAACGCAACTGAAGCGCCATCGGGTATTTTTGCATCATTTCGGCAGCCTGGCAAATTTTTTCAGCCGCTTGAAATTCCCCCTCAGCCGCAATAATTTTGGCGCGGCGTTCCCGTTCGGCTTCAGCTTGGCGGGCCATGGCACGCCGAAGGTCTTCGGAAATATCAACATGTTTTGTTTCAACGTTGGAGACTTTAATGCCCCAAGGGTCGGTACGCTTATCCAAAACACTCTGCAATTTATCATTGATCTCTTCGCGCTTGGATAAAAGATCATCTAGCTCAACCTCACCTAAAATACTACGCAATGTAGTTTGGGCCATTTGAGAGGTGGCGTATTGGTAATTTTGGACTTCATTAATCGCTCTAATCGGATCCACGACGCGAAAATAAGCAACCGCATTGACTTTCGCGGAAATATTGTCGCGCGTAATGATATCTTGCGGTGGGATATCAAGGGTAACGACCCTTAAGCTGACAACGACCACCCGATCAATCGGCCAGAGAATAAATGTTGGCCCGGGGCCCTTCGTCTGGGGAAGCAAACGCCCCAAGCGGTAAACAACAAGGCGTTCGTATTCAATGGGAAATTTAAAACAGTTAAACGCCCACAATGCGAATAATCCTAAAACAAATAAATAAACAGTCATTATTGTCTCTCCTTCTTGTTGCGAACTTTTAACGTTAACCCATTAACTTCAACAATTTCAACAGGATCACCTTGCGCAATATCCTCCAAGGCAATCGCGTCCCAAATTTCTCCATGGACAAAAATCTTTCCTTTCCCGTGAGCTCTCAGGGATGTGCGCGCTTCGCCGACTTCTTCGAGCAACCCTTCCTTCCCGCCCTTTGCTTTGCGGCGATGAGCCCGCAACACAGAACTCAACAGAATAAACGTAATTGCCGCTGTCGTTGCAGAAAACCCGAGAATCAGCGAACGTGAAACGCGCATCACCGGATCGACAGATTCAAACAAAAGTATTGACCCTAAAAATAGACAAACTAATCCCCCTAATGTCATCAGGCCGAACCCCGGGACAAACATTTCCGCAATCAACAAAATGAGGCCCAAAATAATCAACGCGAGCCCTGCATAATTCGTCGGCAACGTTTGCATACTGTAGAACGCTAAAACAAGAAAGATAAAACCTAAAACACCGGGGAGGCCAAATCCCGGATGCGTCACCTCGTAAAGAAGGCCATAAAACCCCAAGATCAAAAGAATATAGGCGATGTTGGGGTTCGCCAACACATTAAAAAATTTCTGGCGAGAATCCATGCCAACGGTCACGACTTGGGCGTCTTTCGTCTGGAACACTTTATCCTGATGATCAATCTGGACAACGCGACCATCTAATTTCTGCAATAAATCCGGAACATCTTCCGCAATAATCTCGACCACGCCCTTGGCCAACGCTTCCTGTTCGGTAATCGACGCGCTTTTCGCCACGCTTTCGAGCGCCCATTCAACGTTACGCTTTCGCACCTCGGCGATCGCCCGAATAAACGCAAGCGTGTCGTTGAGAATTTTGCTTTCCATAGGATTTTGATCCGTCTCGGAAGGGACAGAAGTTTCTTTGTGTGCTTTAGACTTTTCTTTCGAAGGCGATGTCTTATCTTTCTTTAATTCTTGAATTAAGTCGCGCAGTTCTTCCCAATCATTCGATTGTTCTTTCTTCCCCCCGGGAGAACTGCCGTCGATTTGGACGGGATGCGCAGCGCCGATATTTGTCGATGGCGCCATGGCCGCGACGTGGCTCGCATACGTGATAAAAACCCCTGCAGACCCGGCCCGCGACCCGCTGGGCGAAATATACACAACAACCGGCACCGGCGAAACAAGCATCTTTTTGACAATCGTGCGCGTCGAGCTCAACAACCCGCCCGGGGTATCCATTTGGATAATCAAACATTCGGCATGATCGGCATGGGCTTGATCGATGGCATGGGCGATGTATTCGGATGTGACAGGATTGATCGTGTCGTCGTTAAGCTGGATCAAGTAAACACGTTTGTCGGAAGATGCAAAGGCAGAAAAAACAAAAGGCAAAATTAAAAGCGACAAAACAAAAACGGCCTGACAATAAACCTTTTGTTGGCGAATTGTTTTCATGGATGAAGGCAATTAGTTGTTTTGCAGAAAATGGGTTAACAAACGTACACCGGCTCCTGTCCCTCCATGGGCAAAATAGAAGCGGCATTGACCGTCAACAAACGCTGTTCCGGCGATGTCTAAATGCGCCCAGGGCGTATCATCGGTAAATTGGCGTAAAAATTCGGCAGCCGTGATCGCCCCGCCGGCGCCTTTGGGCCACCCGACGTTTTTAATGTCGGCGACGCGTGACTTAACAGCTTCCTTGATTTCCGGATAATTCGGCAAACGCCACACCCTGTCATCGGTTTCATTAGAAGAATGGACAAGTTGCCGGGAAAGATCAACGTCCGTCGTTACGAGCCCGGTATAATCGTGGCCAAGCGCAACAACGCACGCTCCCGTAAGAGTTGCAATATCAATCAGGCGTGACGGTTTGTAATTTTTGACGGTGTAAGCAATCGCGTCGGCCAACACTAAACGGCCCTCGGCATCAGTATTAAGGATTTCAACAGATTTTCCTGCATAGCTGACAAACACATCACCCGGCTTATACGCCGCCGAGCCGATAGCATTTTCGGCAATCCCGCAGACAAAAATCACGTTCTTGCGTAAATTTAATTTGACAGTGTTGTAAAGAGTACCGATGACGGCCGCGGATCCGCTCATGTCCGTGCGCATGGTTTCCATGCTGCCCGTCGGTTTGATGTTGAGCCCGCCGGTATCAAACGTCACGCCTTTCCCAACCAGAGCGGTATAATTTTTATGCACGGGCAATCCCGTATATTGGACAATGATCAGCTTTGGCTCTTTATTGCTTCCCTGGTTTACCGCCAAGTGAAGATTGAGCCCCTTCGCTTTTAGCTCTTTACGGTTCAAAATTTCTAACTTAACGTTTTTTTTGTCCTTGATGATCGAACGAATGGTTTTCTCTAGATAATCGGATGTCACGACGTCCGCATTTTCGTTAATCAAATCGCGGGCGAGGTTTGTCCCTTCACAAATCGTCACAGCCTGCTGATACGCAGGTTTTGCTTGGGCGACGATAAACACCTTTTTATTCTCAATAAAATTTGGATTAGGTGCTTGATATTTACTCCACCGATACGTCCCCAGAATGACCGCCTCAATAGCGGCGGCCACAACCGCTGATGATTGATCATGAAGAATCAATTCGACTTCTTTTGCCTTTTTCAACGGAGCTGACAACAACGCCCGCCTAAGAGTACAACGTAGGGTTGTTAAATTAATATTTCTTGTTTCCCCAACCCCGACCAAAAGAACCAACTGCTTTTGAACTAAAAGCGGGAATGTCTCTCCATTCTCTCCTAAAAATTGTTTGCCCCCAACGATATCAGCAATTGATTTCCGCAAAGCCTGAGGGACAGAAGAAAAATTCTTTCCCCTCACTTGCTCTTGGCTGAAAGCCACGAGAAGAGCCTGTTTATCTAATTTGGCCGAAGGACGAAAAGTAATCACTTGAAAACCCCTTTCTTAATTATCTTTTTCCGATGGGAACGTAATCCCGTTGAAGTTTTCCGTTATAAACCTGGCGAGGACGGCAAATCTTTGAGTCCGGATTCTCACGCATTTCTTTCCAATGTGCAATCCATCCGGGCATACGGCCGATAGCGAACATCACCGTAAACATATCCACGGGAATCCCCATGGCCTTGTAAATGATCCCGCTGTAAAAATCGACGTTGGGATACAATTTTCGCTTCACAAAATATTCATCTTTTAAAACAGCCTCTTCGAGCTTCATGGCGATATCCAGCAAAGGATCGTGGACGCCCAGCTTCTTTAACACTTCATCCGCTTTTTGCTTGATGATTTTCGCGCGCGGATCAAAATTTTTGTAAACCCTGTGCCCAAACCCCATCAGCCGATAATTGCTGTCCGGGGCTTTGGCTTTATCGATATACTTTTGAATATTGCCCCCATCCGCCTTAATCTGTTCAAGCATTTCCACGACCTCTTGATTGGCGCCTCCGTGTAACGGCCCCCACAATGCGCAGACACCTGCCGAAATCGACGCAAAAAGGTTCGCCCATGAGCTTCCGACGACACGAACGGTTGAGGTGCTGCAATTTTGCTCATGATCCGCGTGGAGAATCAAAAGCGCCCGGAGCGCATCGACAACCGTTTGATCGATTTTGTATTCTTTTTTAGGCGTTGAAAACATCATATAAAGAAAATTGGGTATATATTTCAAATCCTTTCGAGGTGGAACAAATGGTAACCCATTCATTTTCCTGTATGTATAAGCTGAAATCGTTCGGACTTTAGACAATAATTGGGCGGCTAAAATTTTTATTTCCTGGGGCGAAGGTTCAGGATTAAGAAGCTCCGGATGATAAGCGGACAGAGAACAAAGCATCGCTGAAAGAATGCCCATGGGATGAGCGGTCGAAGGATACCCTTGGAAAAAATTAAGCATATCCTTATGTAATTCAGCGTGAGCCGTGAAAGAATCGGAAAAAGCTTGCGATTCTTTGGCAGTAGGAAGTTCCCCGTGAATCAACAGGTAGGCCGTTTCGACAAATGTAGATTTTTCGGCAATTTGTTCGACGGGATAGCCACGATAACGCAAAATTCCTTTTTCGCCATCGAGGAAAGTGATGGCGCTTAGACAAGCACCTGTATTCCCAAAGCCGTTATCTAAAGTAATATACCCCGACTGGGCACGAAGTTTGGAAATATCAATCGCCTTTTCATTTTCCGTCCCAACGATGACAGGGAACTCATAGGTTTTCCCGTCAAGAATGATTTTGGCCGTTTCCCCCATATTCCTTCCCTCGTTCAATTTTATCAAGCAGTAAAATTCGCGTTTATTATATGATGAAACAGATGGCCTGGCAAGCGTCTCGGTAATTCTTTCTACCGATGAAATGGCTATCGGCAAATCACTTATTCACCGATTTTAGACATATGCCCCTGCTGCTGCAATTTTTGTTCCAACTCTAAAATACGGTCCCCTAACGATTGCTTGAGTTCAATATATTTTCCTTCGGCGGCCAATTTTTCGCGTTCCAGTTTTTCCTGCAACTCAGCAATCCGTTGGCTTACCAACTCCAACCTGGAAAGAGTTTGACTTTATTGCGTAAGGCTTTATTTTCCGTTAGAATTTCTTTTCGATCCGCCTTCATTTCGAGCGGCTTAGGTGTTTCTTGACTCATGTCCTCTTTGTCTTCCCTGTCCGCAGCCAATTCACTATGCTGCGCATTGACCGCCTTTAACTCGTTACTGACACTGGTTAATGTCTTTTCTAAATTAGCCATCCCTTCGTTCTTCTGGGCTAACTCAGCCCGCATTGCTTTCATTCGGCCTTCCCATTCCTCATCAATTGTTGCTAAGCGAGATTGCAACTGCCCGTAGCTTACGGATAGCTCTTTGTGTTGTTCCTGTGTTTTACGCAGCCCTTCAAGATTTTTTGTTAACGATTTCAAGGCCTCCTCTTTAGCTGCCAACTCTTGGGCCTGCGCCTGGGATCGCTCTTCTAAAACAGCGGCACGATTTTGTAATGGCACACGGACATCATCAAAATGATTCAATTGCTCTTCAAGCGCACTGATTTGATCCAACAGCGCTTGCTTTTCTTGATCCAGGGATTGTTTTTGCAAAGATGCTTGCTGTCCCCATGTGCCTTTGAATTCTTCCAATTGGGATTCCAGCCCGGCCTTGGTTTCACGAAGCTGGCCCAATTGCTGGAGCAAGGCCTCTTTTTGCAAACTTAACTCTTGGATTATTTTTTCTTTTTCTGAGAGTTGGGTCAGAGGCGCATTCATTTGCTGACGAAGCAATTCAATGCCTTGCTGAAACTTTTTATTTTCTTCGCGAAGGGCCTGATTTTCTAGAAGAAACTGCTCGCGCTCTTTAAATAAACGTTCGATAACGGGGACATTCCGTCCGCTGGAAGGACTCTGGCTATTCTGCGCCCAAAGAGTGGAGATGGAGATGAATGAAAAGGTTAAAATCAAACAAAATAAAAAATTAAGCTTCGACAGGGTCAAGATATTTCTCCCTAATTTGCATCACTTGCGGCAAAATATCGAGGAAGGAATCCACGAGTTTAGGATCAAAATGGAAACCACTTCCCTTTTTAATTTCTTCCAATGTCTCATCAAATCCCCAAGCGCGCTTGTAGGGTCGCTGACTTAATAAGGCATCAAAAACGTCACTAAGCCCGCATATCCGCCCAACCATTGGGATTTCTTCCCCTTTAAGGCCTTGAGGATATCCTGATCCATCCCAACGCTCATGATGCGTCAACGCGATTTCCTTGGCCATCATTAAGAATTTTGATTTGCTCCCGGACAATAATTCGCCACCGATGGTAGTATGCGTTTTCATGATCGCCCATTCTTCGGGTGTCAATCGGCCTGGCTTTCGCAAAATACTGTCGGGAATTCCGATTTTACCGATATCATGCAGCGGACTGGCCGTCAAAATCAATTCACAATCGCTAAGGCTTAGCCCCGCTTTGGCCGCTAAACAAGATGCATAATGGCTCATGCGCACAATGTGCAACCCTGTCTCCGAATCGCGATATTCAATGGCGCGGGCCAATCGTTGAATAACGTCCAACTGCGTGTCGTATAATTCCTGCGTACGCTCTTTAACTTTATCTTCCAATAACTTATTTTGATTGCGGATTTCCGTATGCAGCATCCGCACTTCAATCAAATTCTGGATGCGCTTGACAACCTCAATACGATCATACGGTTTATTCAAAAAATCTTTGGCACCGGATTCCAATGCCTTAAATTTTATTTCCTGATTTTCTTCGTGAGACAAAACAATGACTGGAAGATAATTCCCTTGCTCGATTTCTTTGAGATGTTTCATCACCTCAAAGCCATCGGTGTGAGGCATGTTTAAGTCCAGGACAACTAATGCGGGCTTGAGCTGGCGATACATCGTAATTCCGCGCTGCGGGTCATTGGTGGTGGTAATGTTGCGGTATCCGGCCTTGCGCAACGTTTCCTCAAGAAGACGGACACTGATTTCTTCATCATCAATAATTAAAATTTGAGCCTCGCGCAGTTGTGACTCTTTTACCATGGCACATCTCCGTTTCGCATCGTTGTTAGAGCACTGTAGTCCGTGGAATCACTGTGAATTGGCGTGATGGTGACATACTGATTTTGAAGAGCATAGGTGTCGATATCATTGTTGCGCTTATTCATCGGAAGTTTTCCCGTCATCCAATAATATTCTCCCAAATTGGGATCCAACCGTTTTTGAAACGACCCGTGGATCGGCATCGTCCCCTGTTGAGTAAAACGCCACCCCTTAATCTTGGACTTGGGCCGATGCGGCACGTTCACGCTCAAAAAAGTCCTTTTAGATAGTGGATGGGTTACTAACCACTTTGCAATCTTGGCCGTCCATTGGGCGGCGACCGTAAAATCAGCATTCGCGTACGTCGCTAAGGAAACAGCCATCGCTGAAATCCCCAGCAATGCCCCTTCGCGCGCGCCGGCAACCGTCCCGGAATAAAAGACGCTGCACCCGTCATTTTGCCCCAAATTAATCCCAGAAACAACAAGATCAGGCTTCTGTTTCAAAAGAACAGATAAGGCGAACTTGACACAATCCGCGGGAGTGCCTGTAATGCCATAACCAAAAAATTTATTTTTACGTCGAATCTTTTTGTAGCGAATAGGATGGGCCAACGTGATGCCGTGGCCTACTGAACTTCGCTCCGTATCCGGAGCCACCACGATAACATCGCCAACTTTTCTTAATTCTTGATAAGCCGCGTAGATGCCATCGGCAAAAATACCGTCATCATTTGTAAGAAGAATTTTCAAGCGATCCGAAGCCATGCCAATAGGTTAGACAAAACTAATTAATATTTATATAAGTATATAATAATATATCATAGGAAAATCGAACCTGCAAGATTGTTTCAAGGAACGAAAATTCATGACGGCTCGGGGATCACAGGGCACAAACTGCGGTAGTGATCATCGAGGCGGTCAATGGGGATCAGATGGATGCGCTTGCAGCGATTACACTTAAACTCAATCCCGCGGTGGGTGCGCTTAAATAATAGCTTGCCGCAATCGCAGCGTTTCTCTTGATCAATGGTCGTTAAATTTAGATTGGCCATAATTAAGTCTTTTCTTAACTTATTTATTGAATACTAACATTCTACACAAGAGTTGTCAAACTAAATAAAATATTCGGGATCAATTAGAATGGATTTAATCAGCACATTAATGATTTGCTGGCTGGACGCGTGCGGATCCTGATCTGCGGGCAATTGCAAGTCAATTTGACTATGTGAAAAACGATTCTCCCCCACATTGATGACCAATGTTTGGCGCGGGAGAGTTAATGTTTTTAACATATTAAGCTCATAATCGTCAATATCGGAAACGCTGGCAATCAAGATGAGTCCGGCATCGGTTAAGACGTGGGCCACTTTCCCCAACTCTTGAATATTCCCCAAACGGCTCAACGTTTTATCAGTGGCCTGGCCGGGATTTAAAAGCAATTCATTAGAAAGGCCTAAAAAATAAGCAAATCGATTATCTTTGAACAAATCTTCTTCCAACGCTTTGGCAATCTCTACTTTTCCTGTTCCCTGAGGACCGGTCAACACAATCAGCGCGGATTTATGTTCATACTTTTTGGCACGGGTATCGGGAGTAATCTGGCTGCGCTCCCAATTAAATTCACGTGAGGCAATGTATTTCTTTAAACTTGTTTCTTCCTCAAACACCGGCGCCAGGATGATCCCGCCCCCGACAATCTCATAATTGTCAACGATCACAAAGCGGCCTGTTTCAGCAATCGTGAAGATATCATCGAAGGCGATTGGTTTCAACGTCTCTAACACGCATTCGGCGACATCATGACGATCGACCTGCGATTTTCCGGCAATCGAAGAAAGCTCCGAGGCATCCAACACGCCAAGGATATCTGACAAAACAACCGGGGCTTGCTGTGTCGCTAACTTAAGCTTATAATTCTTGTCTTTCACAAAAGGCTGCTTGCCCATCCAAAAGATATTGGCTTTAAACTTATTAGACACATGGGGCTGGCGCTGATCTTTCTTAACCATGATCTCACCGGGCTTGATATAAATTTGTGTTGCCAACGTCACGCCCGCACTCTGTCCGGCGAATGCTAACGATTCGGAATTTTTATTAAATGCCTCGATCGATTGGACCCTTGAATATTTTTGCGAAGGCAAAAAGATCACGTCGTCACCGACATTAACAGCCCCTGATTCGATGCGGCCCGCAAAAATGCGTCGGTCGTCGCCATCCTCGGTGAATTTATAAATATCTTGAATAGGGAACCGCAACTCCTGTTCATCTTTGGGCGCGGCCTTCGAAAAATGATCCAGGGCCCGCAGAATCGACGCACCCTTATACCAAGGCATTTTCGCAGATAACTCGACGACGTTGTCTCCTTCGCGCGCCGCGATCGGAATAAAATTCTGCGGAACAAGATTAATTTCTTTTAAAAAAGCTGAATATTCACGCTGAATCTGATCGAAAATCGCCTGGCGATAATTCACCAAATCCATTTTATTGACGCAAACAGTGAGATTCTTAATCCCTAAAAATGACATCATGTAGCCGTGACGCTTGGAATTTTCACGGATCCCTTCGTTGGCGTCGATGACCAAAAGTGCGGCTTGTGCACGGGCGGCTCCAGTAATCATGTTTTTCAAAAATTCGATATGCCCGGGAGCGTCGATGATGATGTAATCACGTTTTTGGGACTTAAAAAAACATCGCGCGGTATCGATCGTGATCCCTTGGGCCTGCTCGTCTTTCAACGCGTCCAACAGAAACGCGTATTCAAAAGGCTTGGCGTTACGGGCGCAATTGGCCTTGACCGCCTCGAGCTTGCCTTGGGGCAGCGAACCTGTATCTGCCAACAGCCGTCCAATGAGCGTACTCTTCCCATGGTCGACATGGCCGACGACAACGACGTTCATTTGGTCACGTTGTTTATTCATAGATTTTTAGATTTTAATATTGTTTCGTATTCCGAATTTTGTGCTTCGAATTTACTACATATATCCATCAACTCGCAGTACTTCCAACCCGCCACCACCTTCTTTATCTTGCGCGCGGCCGGAACGCTCAGCGATGTTAGCGAATTTTCCCGTTTTTAATTCTTGCACAATGTCTTGGACATTTTTGGCGGTGGATTCCACCGGGAACGTACACGGGAAGCACCCTAAGGAACGATAACGCTTGCCTTCTCCTTGATCAAAATACAACTTTGTCACAGGGATTTTTTCCTGCTCGATGTATTCCCAAATATTTAACTCAGTCCAATCAAGGAGAGGATGAATGCGGACGTGTGTTCCCGGCGCAAAATCCGTCTTGAATTGATTCCACAATTCCGGCGGCTGATCACCGACATCCCATTCGTTATTCCGATCGCGCGGGGAGAAATAACGTTCCTTGGAACGGCTTCCCTCTTCATCCGCCCGCACGCCGACAATCACACCGGTGTAAGGCTCTTTGTTAGCATCCAAATCGTATTGCCCCGTTTGGTGATTCAACCGATATCGCGGCCAATCACCGGCTAATGTATGCTTTAAAGCTTCGGACTTAAGAGTCTTGCAACAGGCAATGCGGTCAAGTTTCCCGTCGGGGAACGTGCGCTTTTCCGCCAAGGCCGCTTTATTTTGTCCAAAGATCATATTGAGTTTCCATTCTTTGGCCAAGCGGTCACGGTAAGCGATCATTTCCGGAATTTTAAAACTCGTGTCAATATGCACGAGAGGAAACGGCACGTGGCCGAAAAATGCCTTGCGCGACAACCATAGCAAAACAGTACTGTCCTTACCGATGGACCATAGCATCGCCAAGTTTTTAAATTCACGGTAAGCCTCGCGCAAAATATAAACGCTTTGGGCCTCGAGGGACTCTAGCTTGGTTAAGGTTTTAGTCATATAAGTCTTAAGGTGTAGGGTTTGGATGCGAGTATAGTTTAAAGGCTTTGGCCATAGGGAATAAATTGCTTGCCTATCGCCCAACAACCTTAGACCATACTCGCTTCTAAAACTAACTCCTTACTCCTTCTTTTTCCATTTTGGATTATTATGCAATCCACATTCCTTCTGTTCTGGGTTCTCCCACCACCATCGCCCCGTGCGAATGTCTTCGCCGGGTTTCACCGCGCGCGTACATGAGGCGCAGCCAATGCTAATAAATCCCTGGGCATGCAACGGACTCACATCAACGTGATGTTCTTTAATATATTGATGGACATGCTCTAATCTCCAATTGGCCAACGGATTGATTTTAATTTTTTGATTTCCTTCGTCCCATTCAAATGTCTGCAAGGCCGTGCGCGTCACCGCTTGATCACGGCGCAGGCCTGTCATCCACGCGTCAGCGTTCGCTAACGCTCGATGCAGAGGTTCAACTTTGCGCACCCCGCAGCAAAGCTTTCGATTGTCGACACTTTCGTAAAAAAGATTGATCCCCTTCTCCTTCACCATCGCTTCAACCGCCTGCGTATTGGGGTAATAAATTTTAATCGGCATCGGATAGCGTTTCTGCGTCTTGGCTAACAAATCGTACGTTTCTTGGAACAGACGCCCTGTATCCAGCGTAAAAATCCCCATCTGTGGCGCCACATGAGAGATGATGTCAGTAATGACCTGATCTTCTTCGCCTAAACTCGAGGCAAAGACGATCCTATCTCCGAATTTTTTATAAGAAAAAGCGATGATTTGCTCGGCTGTAAAATTATTTGTTTCTTTCAATAAACTGTCTATTTGATTTTGCATGGAATGAACCGTTTTAAATGTCAAACATGGCGATTTTTTCATTACTTCGTTTTCGATTACAAATAATTTCATAATTGAGCTGGTTCAGATACTGCATGATAATGTTGTCCAATTCTCGCCAGATTTGGGTCACGGTGTCCTGGATTTTCAAATGGCTTTTACTTTCATCGATATAACTAAAAGACCCCATCTTTTGGATCACTTCGCCTAAACGAATATCACGCGGAGCCTTGGCCAATAAATAACCACCTTCCTTCCCCCGAGTGCTTTGCACGTAACCAAGCTGCTTTAAATTCAGCAGGATTTGGGTCAAAAACTTGACCGGGATCTTTTGGTTCTTTGCGATTGTCCCAATGGGCAAAGGAATAATATTGGGCCAATGTAACGCCAATTCTAAAATGGCCTTGCACGCATAATCAATTTTTGCATTGATTTTCATTTTTAATCTCCACCAATTCGATTACAGTAGTAATGATATCACATAAACCGCTTATTGTCAAGGAGTTTAGAACCATGAAGGTTATTTAAATGCTCGAGAATGCGGGCACTTCCCGAAGGCATAGCATATTTTGTCATCTCTTTTAAGGTGACCCATTTTCGAGTTCTTGAAGGCAAGAGAGTTTGCCCTGGGTTGCATTGACACAGAAAAACATGCAAGTGGGCCAAAAACTGGGTGTAATAATGCCGGACTTTTGTTAAGGGGCGGACATTGTGGACAGAAACATGAATCTCTTCCTTTAACTCACGATGGAGTGCCTGCACCGGCGTTTCCCCTGCTTCAATTTTGCCACCGGGAAATTCCCACAGATTGGCCAATAGCCCCTGTGCCGGCCGTTGTTGAATCAAATATTTACTGCCTTGCTCAATAACTCCAACTGAAACATGAATCTCTTTGGTTTCTTGTTTGCGCGGCTCAGGGATGACTTCCTGAATCCCTTTTTTGCACGCGACACAATAATCCTTAACAGGGCATTGTGTGCACAACACTTCGCGCGGCCGACAAACCAAAGCACCCAACTCCATTAGGGCTTGATTAAAACTGCGTAGATCCTTTTGCGGCATCACCTTATCTAAAAAATCAAAAATTTTTTTATCCTGTGACACATCGGCGTAACCTTTAATCCCCAGCAATCGCATCCCTACGCGACGGACATTCGCATCCACAATCGGTTGGCGCTGATCAAAGGCAATGCTCAAAACCGCCCCTACCGTGTATGGCCCAAACCCAGGGAGCGCGCGTAACCCCTCGGGCGATTCTGGGAAACGGCCTCCCTTCTCACACATTAGTTTGGCTGAACGATGAATATTCCGGGCCCTTGCATAATACCCCAATCCCTGCCAGGATTTAAGAATTTTAGGGAGAGGCGTTTGCGCCACATGGTTGAGCGTCGGGAACAATTTCATCCAACGCTGATACCGAGGGATGACGGTCGCCACTGTTGTTTGCTGGAGCATCACCTCGGAGATCCAAACGCAATAAGGGTCGCGGGTGCGGCGCCAAGGCAAATCACGGGCTTCTTTTTTATACCAACGGATTAATTTTGCAGAAAAAGATAATGGCATTCTTCAGGAGAGATTTTAATTGCCTAATAACTCTAAAAATAAATCATCAATCACCGGATGTTGACCCACCGGTGAAGACTGAATGATCTTGACCTGCGGATATTTTTTGCGACATTCATCGAGGATCCGCGGCACATCCTGATCGACGTGGCGTCCGGAATTCAGAAAACTCATCAACACTTTGATCTCCGTCGCGCCATGCTTCACACATTCATCAACCCCCTCGGAAATACTGGGATGCTCCATCTCCAAGAAAGCCAAACGAATCAGCGGCCATCCACTTTTTTTCTTCAATCGCATCACCAGCGCCTCCACTTCTTTCTTGGTCTCTGCCGACCGGCTTCCATGTGAGATGACAAGCGCCGCTTTCATCTTAAGCTCACTGTTTTAACCGGGTGTGAAGAAAGAGAAATCATCAACTGCGACCCGAAATCAAAAGGGAACTTCTGATGCGCTCCATCAAGGAATACCATTCCTTGGCGCATCAAGGACGTGATTTTAATTTTTTGGCCAGCCGGGACAATCCCCCCCTTGAGCCGATATCGCGAGCCTTTAGACTCATAAAGTTCCCGGGGGACGTACTGGATTTTCTTTGCATACGGATCCATGCCCTTCCCTCCCGCGGAATGGATCGCTCCGGTACTTCCCGCTGGTGTCGACACCCAAATCCCTGAGCTACGTTGCTCTTCGAAACGACTCCCTCTCTGGATGCCGTAACGGCATAATACCGCCGGATTACGATGGCAAATCAAAACATCATTTAACGCTTCAACGGGTTGTCGACGATGATCGAATTGAACGCGCAACCGATGAAAATGCTTAATCTTAAATCGCCCCGCCAAGAGCCTTTTCAAAATTCCCTCAAAATTGTCTTTGTTGGCCACGCAATAACGCCCCACACTGTACTTTGGGGCCGAATTCACTCCCAACATCACCTGATGTTTAATTTTGCGGGCCGCCTCCAAAAATGTCCCGTCTCCTCCCACTGTAATGACAAGATCAAACGCGCTGTAGGGAATATTCCGCCCGCGATAACACTCCGTAAATCGCACACCATGCCTAAAAAGTGTGCGGGCCACTGTTCGCAATGTAGCGTAGTGACTGTCGTGAGCTTCTTTAAACGCCTCACACTCCTTCACAACAATGGGATTTTGTGGGCGCATGGAACTTTTGGAATCCAGGAAATAAAGCTGGTACGCACTGCGCTTGTAGAGTAATAACACATTCTTGAATGTTTTCGCCATTAACAATCTCTCACAAATTGAATTTTCTGTCGCAGGGCTTTGATCGAAGGAAAAATTTCATCCGCTTGCGCCAAATAGCAACGCGGCAACGATGTTTGCAACGCGAAGCACTTGATTCCGGCCCGCTTGGCTGATGCAATCCCGAAGGGCGCGTTTTCAATCACGACCGTTTTCTTCGCCGGCAATGTCAAAAGTTTTAATGCTTTTAAATAAGGTTCGGGATGCGGCTTGCCATGTTTGACTTCGTTCCCCGTCACAATGACATTAAAGTAACGACGTAACCGCGCCGGCAAAATCTTATTGGCCTCATGCCGGGCTGTGCCTGTCACTAACGCCAAACAAAACCCTCGCGCATATAAACAATGTAACAGTGTACGTGCCCCGTCAATAAAACGTATTTTAACATGTTTTTTAAAATGGGCTTCTTTTTTCTTCAAAATACGCTCGGCCATTTCAGGAGAAAACCTCTTTCCATGCAGTTTAAAAAGCTCGCGGATGGTTTTGTGGCCGGGCTGGCCTTCCCGGGCATAAATCTCTTCGAACGTAATGGCAACCCCTTCTTCTTTTAAAACTTTTTGCCAAGCACGTAAATGATACGGCATCGTGTCGGTAATAACACCGTCCATGTCGAAAATAATGGCTTTGACTCTTAAAATGTGTTGCCTCATAAAGAAATATTGAAAGTTTTGAGCGCTCGTTACAGAGTGTCTCCCACGCTGGCTGAAATTTTTAAATCCGCACCTCATCCAAGGGCGTTGACGAAAGCGTAACGATCGCCGGTTTAACTCCGCGCTTCGTTGCGATCCTTGGGATAGACGCGGCCGATAGGCTTTTGAACTTGATCCATTTTGACATAAGCTAAAGAAGCTTACAAGAAGGAGTCAAAAAATCTATTCGGTGGGAATGGGAGGATTTTTGACAGAAACCTGGGTATCAAGGGTTTCGAGATGTTGGAGATGCTCGCTTAACAGAAGCTTGACCTCTTTGAGTTGTTTTTGTAGGCCGAAGATACAACCTTCCAGATTTTGACGCGAGCTGTCTTGGGATGATGGGCTCATTAATTGGTCTAATGATTTTTGAAACTCGGCAATTTTAGCTTCGAGAACCGCTAATTTTTCCTTGGTTTGCCGAAGAAGCTGGTTCTTTTCAAATAATTCTTTGTGAACGCCGTCCAGCTGTTCCTCAAGAACAACCATATTCGCCGACGTTTCTTTAAATGATCGGTGGGTGTCGCCTAACTTGGCTTTGTAAATATTAAGAATCCCCGTTAATTCGATGAGTTTTTCATCCTGGGAAGAAATCACACTTTCCCGATTCTCGAGGGCGGCTGATTGGCCTACTTGAACTTTATTCATTTCGTTGGTCAATTGATCAATTAATTGATCTTTTTCCTGAATCAATCTTTGGCCTAACGCCAAGCGTGATTGCAGCTCTTGAGATTTCCCCTGAAGCCATTGAATTTGATTCTGCGTATCTTGGATTTCCATATTTTTCTCCGTCACGAGCAAAGATAACTGCACAACTTCGTCATCGCCAGTGGCGGTGGATACCCCCCCTTGCGAAGACTCTACCGGTAAGGCTTGGGGGCTTAACGAGGCAATTGTTTCTCTGTACAATGTTTGCAGATGGCGGTTTGTCTCTTGCCCCAGGCTCAATTGTTTCTCTAAGCGTTCTTTCTCTTGACTTAAAAAATCATTTAATACAATGAGAGGGCCTTTCTCTCCCGAAACCAGTTCGCGCCCCTCGGGGACATCCATGGTTTCGGGGAACTGTTCCTCAATATTTTCCAAGGAGGCACCGCAAGCCTTTAGTTCGCTCGTCAGCCATTGATTTTTCTCATCAAAGTAACGGATTTTTCGGACAAGATCATTGTTCAAATTAGCTAAATCCTCAAAAACCAAAAGATTAATCTTTAATTCCGAAGGAATATCCATTTGGCGGGCGGTCTTAAGAAGCCACGTTTGAGCTTTTTGATTCCGCGGATCAATCAACAACACCCGGCTAAAATCGTCAATGGCCTGCTCTAAGTCTTGTTCTATTGCGGCTTGTTGGCCACGTTGCAGAAAAGAACGAACTAACGCTTCTTCATCGGCCGAGCCTAAAGCAGGAGACAAGATCCAAAGAAAAACCGTTAACCCCAGCAAAAATACATTAACTGATGGATTAGAGCTTCTGATCATTGAAAGAGTATAGCATTTGCCAAAATCGGTTGTCAACCCTCAGTCTATTACAATGCAAGATGAGCCTGAACAGAATCAGCTTCAAAAGCATGTTAGGAGATTCTGAGCAAGAGAGTCATACTTGGAGGCATGACTCTAA
>JAGVNC010000032.1 GCA_020053475.1 Candidatus Omnitrophota bacterium
CCTCGTGAATAAATGCCCTAAGTTGGTCAACGCTTTACGGCCCAAGTTCCATTCACTTAGGCTCGCCTTATTCATATAACGCGACCCTACAAGCACATCGCTATTACGTAAATTCTCAAGAAACTTTGGGATATCTTTGGGAGAATGCGTAAAATCGGCATCCATCGTGATTAAGTTAATGTACCCCTGTTCATAAGCCCATTTAATCCCGTCCAAATGAGCGCTTCCAATACCCATTTTCCCTGGCCGGTGGATAACCTTTATTTCACAATGATCCTTTGCCAAATGATCAAGAATCGCCCCTGTCCCATCAGTGGAGCTATCATCAATAAATAAAATATCGGCGGCGATACCCATTTCTAATATTTCTTTGTACAATTTCTTGACGTTCTCAGATTCATTGTACGTTGGGATCATAACCAAAATATTATTTTTTACCAACGCTAACTCCTTGTTCGGCCATTTCCATAACAATTAATTTCTTTATCATTTCCTGAAAACTGACCTGAGGCTGCCACCCTGTCGCTTTATACAACTTCTTTGAATTCCCGACTAATACCCGGGTTTGTTCTTTAGTAATAATGGTCGCGTCTTCCTCAACGTATTCTCGCCAATCTAAGTCTAAGAAACCGAAAGCGATCTTGACAAACTCCTGGATAGAATGCTTTTCCCCAGTGGCAACAACAAAATCGTCAGGGGCTCCCAAAGAAAGGATATTAACCATGGCCTGCACATAATCTGGGGCATACCCGCAGTCAACCTCGGCCTGAAGATTACCTATTTTTAATTTTGCCATTTTCTTATTCTTGATGGCTATGACCCCCTTAATGATCTTTCTTGAAACAAATCTTTCGGTACGTAAATGGGATTCGTGATTATACATTATTCCCGTTGAGGCAAAAACCCCTCTTCTACGATAATAACGGCAGGCCCATATGCCTGTCGCCTTGGTCATCCCATAAATATTAATAGGGTTAAATGGTGTATTTTCATCTTGGATAGGACATTCCGGATTGCCAAAAACGTGCGATGAGCCCGCATAAAAGATCCTTGCCTGAGAAGACAACCGCCTGACCGCCTCAAGAATATTCAAAAGGGATTCGACATTGATTTGAGAGCTCTTTTGGAATAACCGCAAATCATCAGCCAGCCCCCCATCCTCCGAAGAATGATGGAAAGCAGCCAAATGATAGATCTCATCTGGCCTAAAGTCATCGATCAAATTAAAGACTTCTTTCCCGTTCATGATATCCACGGTCCGTTCGTACCGTCCATCATCGCTGCGGAAAAAGTCCTTATCTAAACCGACAAGGACATAATCCTCCCTCTTCAAAAGATCATAAAGAAGGGTCCCGTCCTGGCCAAGACATCCTATGATAATAGCTCGCTTCAACCTGGATAAACCTCCAAATCAGGGAGAGGGAAAACGATCCTGCCCCCCTTTTTTAAAAAATCCTTCTCTCGTTGGATGATATTCTGACGGAAATGCCACGGCAAGACCATAAAGTAATCAGGCTTTTTCAATTTAGCCTCTTCTTCTGAAATAATAGGAATCCCTGTCCCCGGAGTATAACAACCAAATTTATCGGCATTCACTTCGGCGATAAACGGAATATCGCGCGTTGTCAAATTGCAGAACTGCAAGATAACATTCCCCTTTGTTGACGCTCCATATCCAAGGACCGTTTTATTTTGCGACTTGGACCGCTCAATGAATTTGAGCAACTGATCCCGATGCGAATAGATGGATTTTCTGAACTTCTCAAAAGACCGATCGGTATTAAACTTCATGCCCTTTTCTTTTCTCAATATCTCATCAATCCGAGAAGCATTCTCCTTAAAACGAGCCTCTTTCTTTGCAACCGTTATTCGAAAACTTCCCCCGTTGACATCATTCAATTCAACATCAATGATCTTAAGCCCGACCTTATCGGTCATCCATTTGATCTGCTTCAGGCAATAGTATTCAAGATGTTCATGGCATATCGTGTCATAGGAATTCCTTTCCAGCATTGTAGGCATATAGCTTTGCTCGAAGATCCATATGCCGTCATCATCCAAGACATCATATATTTCCCTCATAAAATCCATTGGTGATTCTAAGTCGTAAAACATGGCAATGGAAGTGACCACTTTCGCCTTTTGCTGACCGCAATGCTTCTGAACGGCCTTCGCGGAGAAAAAGTCGCAAATTAAATCAATATGTTTTGGATAATATTTCTTGAATTTTATCCCCGTTGGGTCAACTCCCAATAAACGACATTGCTGATTGGGATAAGACCTTAATAAAGTGCCGTCGTTGCTGCCTATATCAACAACGAGGTCCTGGTCTTTTAAGTGGGTCCTTTGCGTGATTTGCTTTGCGATTTTCTCCAAATGATGGACCATCGACTGATTAAGGCCGGATCGATAACCGTAATTCGCCCCATACATTTCGTTAATATCAAAGGAATGCCTTAATTGCACAAGGCCACATCCGTTGGCCTCATTGCACTTTAACAATTCCAGCGGCCCCTCAGAGATCCTCTGACCTGGCTCTTTGGGGAATAACCCCGTCAAAGCCTGGACGCCTAAATTGACGATCGAGGTTAGATCTGGGTTACCGCAAATCCGACATTTTTGTATTTCAATAATCATTGTGTTTGGACAATTTCTTTAGTTAATTTTATAAATAGTATAAGAATTATTTGTATACACAGCCGGAAATTCCAAGACATACGAAGTCGGAACAACTAAATAATCGATCCTCCAGGAAGACGAAGAGATCAAATTAGCAATCGCATCATGTTGCCTGTCCTGAATAAGGTTCTGTAGAGAATCAATGAAGGCCTGCCTCCTTCGATGCTCCTGAACCAGCGCATAATTATTCATCACAAGAGCTATTTCTCCCCCCAGCAAAGTTTTGCCAGAATGCGCCCGAAAGAACTGATCAAAATAAAGCCCTTCGCTTCCTTCCTTGTAAGACAAAAAGACACTATCGTTGGGCGTATTATCCAATGCCCAAATCTGCGCCTCGTAAGAATCTCTGTCAACACCAAGGACATAAAGGGGGAATACGGTCGACCTCTCCACATAAGCCTCTCGGACCCGCATACAATTCTTGAAAAGCAAAAAGGATAAAACAGCCATAAGAAACCAGGCCACAAATGGCGTTAACTTCAACCAACGATGCATCTTAGGGTTTTTATAAACAAGAAAGTACGTGACCGCGATACAAAACAAATAAATGAAAATAGACTTTAATTTAAAGTTCGGGAAATAGGCCAAGCTGAATAACAAGACTGAGTAGAACCATGTTAATTTCTCAGGTCCCAAAGTCCTTAACCTGAAGATTGTCCCGCCAATAATCACGATCGAGAGTAATATCGGATAATTCATCACTTGAGGCATCCCCAAAGAAAATAATTCAAGAGATGGAAACTTCGTATAAAAAAATTCGGCATAAATTCCAAAAATTAAAAAAAAGAATACCGCTATCCCGAACAATAAACGAAGTTTTATTTTATCTTCCTGATTTCTTAAGAACTGAATCCCAACAAAAGACAATAGGACAAGAACCGCAAGGGCTGCCATTCCATACATCGGCATTGCAAACGGCACCCCCTCTGATAGATATCGCTTAATATACACTTCACAAAGAGCGAGCTTTTGCTCAAATGTTGCGGCAATAATCCCCGTTTTTATTTTATACCAAAACAAAATACTCCCACTTAGGACAATAAGACCAAACCATATCAGGATCTTTTTAAGTGATCTTCTCTGATCCAGAAAGAGCAGATAAATACTTAATACGGCAACAAAAAGCCACGTTGTTCGAAAATGCAAGGGGATCCCCAAAAGACAAATAATCAAAAGAGAAAGGACAATACGATCCCTTAAAAAGAAATAAATAGAAGCAGCAATAATGGGCATAGCCACCGTGGTTGGTCGGAAGGCATGCACTGATACCAACTGGTAATACAGATCCTTAATCCCCGGGATCGGGTGATCATACATAAAAAGTAGTAAGATAACCAACCCGACGTGATGCCCCTTTAATTCTTTAAATAAATGCGTTGCGATCTTGTAAACAAAGAAAATATGCGCAAGATGAACCAAAGTATAAATAAAGAAAATAAAATACGTATTGCCTCCCAGTCTCCCGAACAGGCCCAGAAAAGGATACAAATAAGTCGTACTAAACATAATAGAATGCTGAACATACATATCTCCCGGATACCAGGAAGGATTGGATAATAATCCAAAAGTAGGAACTAAGCCGCCGGATGAAATGCCATAAAAGCGTGAAAATGACAGCATGAGACCATATATAAAAAGATACAG
Source organism: Candidatus Omnitrophota bacterium (assembly GCA_020053475.1). GTDB lineage: Bacteria > Omnitrophota > Gorgyraeia > Zapsychrales > Zapsychraceae > JAGVNC01. Next base: position 4,324 of record JAGVNC010000032.1, read on the forward strand.
GTAAATATTCTTTTCTGAACCCTTCTTAAGCATCATCATTTGATCCAAATCCCCTCCTTAAAGCCCTAACAATTAATTTTTATTGGCTGATTCAATGAAGAACCAACTCATTTAAGCGCTCTACCCTATAATCCGGCGAGATATAAAACGCTTCGATCTTTTTAAGGTCGACATTTTTTTCCTTTAAAGAAGTCAACGCCGCATCCCGAGAAGAAACAATAATTTTTTGATACCGAGGATCTATATCCAGCCCCTTAGAAAACTCCAGAAACGACTTATAACGAAACCGCTCAACCCAATCTGTCTTTAAGAAATCCTCTGCAAAGACAGTTGCGTTATAGCTAATAAAGTCAGTCGTGTTCAATAGCAGGCCTATCCGCCTTTCATCCGTTGTCCTCTCAAAAGCCTTGTAATCGTGGATAAACAGAATAAATCCTTCATTAGCAAAACGGCCCATCTTCTGATTAATCTGGTCATAAATCCGTTGCGGTCCCAACAAAGCGACTTTCTGAAGCCCCGTGTATGATGTCCGATAACAATCATCGAAACGATCAAGGATCGTCCCAAGGGTCACGATGGTATACACAATTAAAATCCCTTGACCTAATTTAACCCAATGAGGCCGCGGGTCACGCAGCAAACTTAAGACAAAATCAGCCAAAATGAGGCTGCTAAAGACAGCAATGGCATTGGCGACATCCGACCGATAGAACACAAAAATGGTTATCACATACAAAAAAACAAAAATGATCAAAAACAAACGTGTTTCCGGTCGAATCCGCGTATAAATCAAGACCCACAAGAAAACAGCACCAACCAACGTCATCACGGCCAGAACAACAAAAACTAAAATCGTTGCCAAAGGAATTTCCTTAAGAACCGTTTTATCATTTTTACGCAACAACCGAATCATTTTTTCTTTAAGCTCCGAATCGCTCTTGAGATTATTAAAAACAAGCTTGTTATACGGGAAAGACATCCCAATGGACTTAAAGAGCAATTCATTCGCCTGTAACGCATAGTTTTGGATGTTCCTCGACCACTTTTCACTTGACGACTGGAAACGATAACTTAACGGCATCGATTTTCCCATCGAGAAACGCGCCCCTAATGAGAAAAGAGCCGCAATCAACCCTGCCAAAAGGACTAATCCAATAAATTTCCGCCACGAAATTTTCTTTTGGACCAAATAATAAAGGCTAACAGTCCCTAATACAGGTAAAAAAACAAATCCACTCTCATAATTGAAGATCGTTAATGCGAGGCAGAGCGTCGAAACCCCTAACGCCCATGTTTTTTTGTTCTCAAAATATTGCAAAAGATAATAAAGGCTGATCGTCCCCGTCAATGTGTTGGTTGCGTGTGAATGAAAACAGTTCCATGTCAGGGAACGAAAAGAAACATAATAGTTAATGAGAAATAATGTCCCCGCTAAAATCCCTAACCAGTTATCCCGATAATAAAGCTGAGCAATGCGAAATATAACATAAGCGGTTAATACATAACACAATATAACGACCAAATGAAAGAACCCGGGATGAAGGCTGACTGCCGACACAACAATATTAAATAAATTGTAAACGGGAGCAAAATGCCCCCCTTCTTCATGGCCGCCCGTGACCTGTAAAACCAAAGGGCCTAAATCAGAAAACTTGGATTTTAATCCCATGAAATTCGTGTACTGGAAATCATCGCTGAAGTTCGACGTATCTAACGTCAAAAGAATCAATGGCAAATTCACAAGGAAAAAATATAGAGACACGAACCATTGATTCTCAATCCATTTTGTTTTAAGAAGGTGCATTTTACTCAATCCTTATGTTAAGACTTCCTCCTGATCCTAGATACTTGCATTCTTCAAAATCCGTGGTTCCGGCAAAGGAATAATGAAATCCCCACGATATCCTAATTTTTTCAACTTAGGGGCCAATTCCTCGGCAATATGCCAAGATAAAAGCAAAGCATACTCTGGCTGATCTTTGTAAAGTTTAGACTCATCCACAACAGGGATGATCGTCCCTGGGATATAGCGACCGATTTTATGCGAACCTTTGATTTCAACAACACAATCTAGGATGCCATCATCGATTCCCACGTAATTAATTAATGTGCTCGCCCGAGATGGGGCACTAATTCCGAATATTCTTTTTTTGTTTTTCTTGATTTCCAGAATCAATGCTTGCAATTTCAACTTGGATAAGACAACATCATCTCTAAATTGCAATAAATTGCTCTTTTTGATAACAACATTTTCTTCCGCCTTGAGTAATCGATTGACGCTTTCCTGAATAGAGTAGAGCCCGGGGAGAGACGCATAGACCCGAATCGATCCCCCATGAGTTGGAATTCGCTTAGCATGGATGAGCTCTAACCCATGATCTTCCAAAAGATACTTTAAGCTATGCAACGAATAATATCGCAAATGCTCATGATAGATCGTGTCATATTGTAAGTCTTCAATCAGAGGCAGAAGGTAATGAGACTCTGAAATAAACACACCCTTGTCATCCAAAAGGTCAATGATCGAGTCTAACGTCTCATTCACACACTCAATGTGGGCAAAGACATTCGTTGCCGTAACAATCTTGGCGCGTCCCTGCTCCTTTAAAATTTGAGCGACAACATCTTGGCCAAAATAATTAATGATCGTAGGGACACCTCGAGCAATGGCCAATTTCCCAATTTCTTCCGGGGTCACTCCTAACACTCGATGATGGTCTTTGAAATTACTTAACAAATTGCCGTCATTAGAGCCGATATCAACGACCAAATCTTTCTTGCCGAATTTAAACAACGCCTTACATTCCTGGTAAAGTTCGGCAAAGTTGTCTCTTAAGATTTTTGTTGTACTGCTCGTATAGGGATAGCTCGACGGAAAAATAATCCTTGGATCAACGATGCATCCCAATTGGACTAAATGACAGTGAGGACAATATAACAGTTGGGCAGGATAGCTGCTCTGTTCATGAGGGATCTCCCCTATCGGCGGCATCGAATTCACAGGAGGCAAATAACCTAAAAACAAAATAGGGTCAAGCGGAGAACTGCCACAAATTTGACATTCTGTGATTACAAGGCTTCCCCCTGTTCCAAAAGCTTTCAGTGTGGATGTTTGCATAGAATACTCCTCATTTCTTTCCATGTTCGTTATACCATTTTGTTGTTAACCCGATCCCTTCTTTAAAACTGACCCTAGGATTATATCCCATTTGTTTAATCTTACTAATATCGGGGCATCTTCGCAGCGTCCCACCTGGCTTGATGGCTCCAGGGACGATCCGGATAGATCTCTTAAAATAAGCGCCTATCTCTAGCGCCACACTCTCGATGGAAACTTCTTCCATTGTCCCAATATGATAAATCTCCAAATGTTTCCCTTTGTTGATGACAGCCATTAATCCATCGATAAAATCGTCGATATAAACAAAAGCGCGCGTTTCTTTACCCGTTCCCTCGATGGGAAAATCAATATCCCCTTTTGTCGTCGAAGCCAACTGTTTGAGTCGTAAACTCATCTGCGGGATTACATGCTCGTAACCCATATCCGGCCCATAGACGTTATGGGGACGGAAAATAATCACCCGTTTAAAATGCTTGCGTCCAAAATTAATTGCCATCAGTTCACTGATGATCTTTCCACCGCCGTACGAATATCTAGGATTCAAGGGATCGGGAATACTTAAAGGAGCCGCTTCATCCGTCGGCGTGGTGGGTGGTGTCTGATAAACTTCTGAACTTGAGGCCAAAATTAATTCAGGGACTTTATTTGCAATACATCCGTCGATGACATTCATCATCCCTTTCACAGCGACATCCAAAACCAGTTCTGGCTGGGAATAAAAAAATTCTGTGCCATTGATATACGCCAAATGGCACACTCGATCGATTCCTTGGCAGGCTTGTTGAACGGCCGCTGCATCGCGGATATCCGCCTTGATCAACTCGATCTTAGAAAAAATGTCTTTCAACCGGTGCGAAGAGCCGCGCGTCTCATTGTCTAAGACACGTATTTGCGCTCCTTCCCTCGCCAACCGATGAACCAATGCACTGCCAATAAATCCTGTCCCCCCTGTGATTAAATACTTCATCTTGGATTATCCTTTTAACTTAACGACTTCGGGAGATTTCTTAAAATAAGTTGTTTCAAAAGCATAAAGATACCAACGCAAATAAAACGGTAGCCACTTAAATGTCCGAAAACGGCTTTTTCCTTTTGATCGTTCCAGCCATAAAGCCGGGATTTCACTGATTGTCCATCCTAAACGGTGACACTTCACTAAAAATTCTAACGAATACACAAACCCCTGCTCAGATTCAATAGGGATTTGATCAATCACACGTCTTGAGAATAGCCGAAATCCATTGCTGGCATCCGACACAGGCAGTTGAGCCAGATAACGCAATGTAAACGACGCCGTACGCACCAAAAGAGCTTTCATCAAGGGACAGCCTTTCATACAGCCCCCTTTAATAAATCGGCTCGCCACAACAATTTCAGAACCCTTCTTAAACTCTTGAAACATGGTGTCTAAAATAGGGGCATTGTATGTATCATCCGCCGGGATCACCAAGATAGCTTCAGCATCACTGTACTGAAATCCTGTTTTAATCGCTCCTAACACGCCTTGCCCTTGATTTTTGACAAATTCAATGGGCGATCGTGATGTATATGATTTAATCGCCGGAAGCGTGTTATCTTGATCGCTGTCATAACAAATCAACATACGAAAAGGGGTTTTCACATGGCGGTTCAGAGCATCTAAAACAGCAATGATATTCTCCCCCTCATTGTAAACAGGAATAATGATATCCAAATAATATTGAGTTGCCATTAACGAACGCTCCCCTGTCGCTTCAGTTTTCTCCACAATGTCGTGTCCAGCGATGCATCGGAATAAATTTGAAACGGGATTGTTTTCAAGATTTCTTTCCGGGTACATGATTTCATCTGCGGCTTATATTGTTTATATCGACGGTAGTCGGATAATCTTTCCCCTCCGACATTAACGGCCCCGACAAAACGATGGTTCAATAAAAACTTAATTGATTTGACCAGATCCTCTAAAGACAGTTTCGACGTAAAAATATCTGTTGCTGAAGTTCCAAACTTGATATGATCCGGATCAAAAAAATTCGTGCGGATAATGCAATGGTCCGCAAGAAGACGCACCAAACATTCCGAAGCCAATTTTGTCCAACCATAATTGTTGTAGGGGACCGTCGGACCATTTTCTTTATATTTGCCTTTAAGTCCGGGGTAAACGCCATCCGTTGACATGTGCAAGAATCGAATTTCATGGCCAGCCGCCTTTTGTTGTTGACTGACAGCCTTAACTAAGTTCGCTGTTCCTATCACATTGGTATCTATCGCTTTGATAGGATCCGTTTCACATAAAGAAATCCTTGCCAACGCGGCACAATGAATCACCGTAGAGATTTTATGGGCATTAAAATATCCCCTGACATTTTTAAAATCCGCAAGATCCAACTCCTGCTTAGGCGGTGCCAGAAGATTTGGGAAAAGATTAGACCGTTGAACGGCTTGTCCCAATTGTCCTGATCCGCCCGTTAACAAAATAGAAGATTTCTTTTTCACTGTTTAACCTTTTCCTGTTTCGTGATACCCCATAAGTCAATCACTTCTTTCCCCGCAGGAATCGTTAACCCCTTATAAGCCGAATGAGGCACGGCCACAATAATCACTTCACTTAATTTCACCAGTTTCTCTTTGGAAACAAAATCAGGGTTTTGGGCAAATTCATCTGAGTAAAAAACCTCTGCCCCGTGGAATCGAAGAATCTTGCCTAATTTAAATGATAGGGAATCTCTGACATCATCAATGTCCGCTTTAAATGCCATCCCCAGGATTCCAACCTTTGTTTGGCTCAAGTTGTATTGTTTGCTTAAATTGCGAACAATAAAGTTGGGAAAGCCTTCGTTAATCATCATCGCGGCATGGCCCAAAATAAATTCATTCCCGCTAAACGCCGATAATTGCATCGTGTCTTTTAACAAACAAGGCCCAGCGGCGAATCCCGGCCCGGGGAGAGAAGACAGACGACCATACCCCTCCATCATGGCTTTTCTGACACGGTCATAATCGATCCCAAAGTTATGGGAAATCATATAAAACTGATTGGTAATCGAAAATTGAATATACCGCCAGGCATTGCAAAACAGTTTAGCGAGTTCGGCTTCCCCGACGGAAACTCTGATAATCTTTGGAGACAATTTACCAAAGAGCTCTGCAGCCTCATCGCACGCTTCTTCGCTTAACCCAGACACCAGCTGCGGCAAAGTCTTCAATTCCCGCATGGCATATCCCTGAACGATCCTCTCCGGGCAATAGGCGATTTTCCATTTCTTATTTTTCCCAAATAATTTATGGATCTGCTCACAGGTATGAGGATAAACTGTACTTCGCACAACGATCAGTTGTTCTTCATTTAAATACGGTTGAAACTTCGCCATACTCTCCAAAAAAAAGCGTGTTTCTGGATTTAGATATTCATCGATGGGAGTTCCGATCGCAACAATAATATTTCTTCCTTGACCAACAATCGAGGGATCTAACGATATTTTAAGACTCCCGTTCTTTAACGTCTTCTTCAACACAGGATCTGCATCGTATTCAATAAAGGGCATCGTGCCGCTTTTTTCGACCTCTTTTGCTCTTTTAGCGTCAACGTCATAGAGACATACCTTTAAGCCTATATCCGCGAACGTAATGCCTAAGGGAAGCCCCACATGCCCTAATCCTCCAATGATCACAACATCAAACTTGTAGTCCTTTTGACTCACTGTACTTCCTCCCTGTCCCGCCTGGGCGGGGCTTTATTAATTTAACGATTGTCTGCGCTTCAATGGACTTTCCCCTCTAAGATTAGATTTTTATCGTCTTCTTTGGGTTGGATCCCTTTGCCACTTAAAAACGCATCGAAATCCGCTTGTGAATATTCCACAACATTTTCTGCCCCATATTTCCCTCGATAAAGACGCGCAACGGATTGGAGAGCTTCTTTTCTGTCGGATCCCTGGGCCATTTGATTAAATAGATTCTTGATACATTCTCCGATCCGTAAGGCTGCGCGTTTATCTTGAAAAGGATCAATCGTTGCTAAATAAGCGGAAAAATCGCCAAAATCACTCACTTTCTCTGGATTCTGCACATACTGTTCAATACTCTTCGTCATGGTGTCAAGGTCATCAAAAACGATTTTATTGTACCCCTCCTTATAAAACGGATGGGATCGTTGATGGCTAGGATCGTATGTAATTGTCTTCACTCCGGCCAGCGATGTTTCGATCGAAGGCGTGTTAAAAACGCCGAATCCGATGGCGACATCCGAAGCCTGGGCGGCCAGCGATGGGAATTTCTTAAAATCAAGGACGAGACAGCGCCCCTCTTCAATAAGTTCCGTAAGCATCTGACGGACTTGGGGACTCAATCCATCCGTAAATGATTTTTCGCGTTTAGGCTTAATGATAAGCCCCCACTCAGGATGCTGGATTAATTTTTGCAAGAGCTGATCATAAAATTCGATCATACTTTGGCGTGAAAACCATCCCCACCCCGGGAGATACGCATTATCGAAGAAAGAGATAACAAATGTTGCCCCCTTAGCATTGAGTTGTTGTCGGAAAAGACGTGCCTCTTCCCGTGTCGCCTCAAACGTATGATCAAAAATATAACCTCCATAGAATAGATATCGTATCCCATGGCCGATCGGATCATAAAACCTACGGAAATAAGGCCCCCAAGAGAAATACACGTCGTGGGCCGGGAGCATCTGGACTTCGGGATGATTGGACCAATGAGCATAAACATCCACGGCATTGACACGTTCCACGGCCATATTAATCGCCATCATATTTTGATCATCTTCGGAGAACAACCCGAAATGAACCTTAATATTCTGAGAAAGAAACAACGCCTCAAATTGCGCGATCCGGTCCAACAGCCACACAAGCTTTTCGTATTGCCACCATTTTGATAATCCTGAACTTATTTTCATTTCTTTGCAAAGGCGCATCAACCCTTTGAGGGCCAACCACAGTCTCTGACTATAAAACAAGCAATATCGTCGTGTCCGTTCCGGGGAATTGGGGGCCCCATTAAATTTCTGCGGCAATAAACTAAACCATTGAACCCCTAATTTCTCCAAAGAATCAATCCGCTCTTTTGTCGGAAGATAATGGGGGCTCATAAAATAGACTAAAACATCTTGAGGCGCAAGTCCCGAGAAAGGCAGCCAATATAAATCGGATCGTTTCGATAATTCGCCTCCTTGCGCATAAAAAACACCAATTTTAGGAGAGAATGTTTCGGATGCTGATGTCTTTTTTGAGGAAGAGAATCGAGAAAAAAGATATCTCCCATAAAACTTAACGCATTTGAACAACGAATACGCCACGCGAATCAAGCTCCATAAAATATAATTCTTGTCATTAAACGGATAAAGCCGTAAATTAAAAGAAGCCGCATACTCTTTCAACGACTGTTCCCAAACGGCATCGCTGAGAAGAACAATATGATTTTCATCCTTAAGATTGTTATTCTTAATGTTCCAATCGACTAAACGGATTAACCCCATGGGATGCATTTGATCATACGCAATTTGTCTTCTCAAATACAACTCTAAAGAGAATCGATTGTAATCCTTTGCCAAAGGCTCTGTTAAGTAGTCAAACCCTGCCGCTTGGCCGGTTTGCCAGCCAAAATGAAATCGATCTCTCCAAATATCCCAGTACAAGGCTTCTTGGTCATCGTGATTATGGACATAAAGATTAGACGCAAATTTCTCAACAACGAAATTCTTCTCAGTGAAGAATAATATTCTAGAAAACAACAGCGCCAAACGACTGCATTTTCCAAAATAATGAATCTTTCTTAAGCGACAGCCTTCCCGTTGAACAATTCGCCACAAACGCCAAATCGCTTGAACGTGGCAATGATCTAGCCAGGCGATGATTTTTTGATGATTGTCTATTTTCTTCATAGAATCACTCATTTGATTAAACGATCGTCCAGCCCCCATCGACCATCAGCGTCGTGCCCGTCACATAAGAAGATGCTTCGCAAGCAAGAAATAACACGGCCGAGGCAATTTCTTCAGCCTTGGCCATTCTCTTTAATGGGACCTTATGTTCATAATGGCGGACAAATTGTTTATCTTGATGATCAAGCACCCCTCCGGGGCATACGCAGTTGGCTCTAATTCCATCAGGGCCGAAATAAGAAGCCAGATACCGCGTAAAATTAACAATGCCTCCTTTAATCGCACTGTAAGAAATTTCTCCGGACATTTTCGTCCCTTCATAAATCGTTAAATCATTGGCCTGCACGCCGTAAATCGATCCCAAGTGAATAATCGATCCTTGCACTTCCGATTTCTTCATCAGAAGGGCAATTTTACGGGACAACCACAAACAGGAATTCAAATGCGCATCAACATTTTTCCTTAAATAGCTCAAATTCATTTTTTCTAAAGATCGCGGCCAATCGGCAGTTCGCGGATAAGAAGCATTCACCCAAACATCCGCTGGGCCATATTGTTTCCAAATCTTTTCCAGCTGTTTTTCACTCTTTTCCAAATCCATGGCGTTGAAATATTCAAAAACAGCTTTCTGCCCGGAAGCATTGATATCCTCCACAATCGCCTTCGCCTTTTTGGAATTCACGTCGAGAAGGATAAGTGTTGCGCCGGCCGAGGCGACCGCCTGGACGATTTCTTCTCCAATCAATCCCGCCCCTCCCAACACAAAAACGACTTTATTGTCTAAGCTGAATTTATCCAAATATTGTTTCATAATTTGACTAATCCTTTTTTTAGGAGAAACTCAATAAACTGAAAGTCGAACTCCCGATCAATATCGATCCCGGCGAAATCATCCATCACATAAATGCGGGTATCATCACTGATCGGATGGGCCTTTGGTGAACGCAGGATATAATCCCTGTGATAAAAATAGATCGACGCATTCATCGCATAAACGGCCGGAGCGTCCTGCCGTCGATTAATTGTGTTCTTAAGAGTTTTGCAGATAACAACCTTCCCTTTTCCTTTTTTCTCCACCATATTAAAATAGGGATTGCGTGACGGCAGCACAACACTAAACAACGTCTTCGGCCGGTCACGAAGAAATATTTTCAAACAATTGTCCAAGTCCTTTGTCGTCCTCACCGGCGCCGTGGCATCCAAATTGACCACGATATCGTATTGTTCGTTAAAAATTCGTTCGCATTCCACCAAGGCATGATGGATGGCTAATCCTTTAGGTGCTGTGTCAGAAGCCAAGGGCGCCGGCCTCAAAAAAGGCACTTGTGCTCCAGCGCGCTTGGCGATCCGGGCAATTTTGGGGGAGTCCGTGGAAACGATCACCCGATCAGCTTTCCTCCATTGCAACGCCTGCTTGATGGTATAAACGATCAACGGCCTTCCGCAGAGAGGCCGGATGTTCTTTCCCTTAACTCCCTTCGAGCCTCCCCGAGCTCCAATAAAAATGAGTATCTTTTTTTTCATCGGTGGTGCTTGAATTGATATATTTGTTTAAATAACGGAGCTGCGTCAAAAACATTATTCATCATGCGTTGATTGTGGAGATTCTTCAAGAAATAATCAATTTGCTCTTCAAAACAATCATCCAAATTCCCTTTATAAATTTTCTTCTTCACAAGTTGGCCTTGGCGGTACTCTTCCCAAACGTTCTTATTCAGATCGGCAACAATCGCCTTTTCTTTAAAATCAATTTGAATGATGCGTTGGGTTAATTGGCTCAAAAAATTCATATGGACATTGGCCGGGCCTTTGTTTGTTTGGATACAAATATCCGCATAATCCTCCGCATCAACGGTGACATCACTATGTCGGCCGAAATTTCCTTTCATCTCCTTAAATTCGCCCAAAAAAAACCAAACAAGATCCAACTCATGGGACAGATCATAAATGACCCCACCCCCCATGCGTTTTGAGGCTGAATATCCTTTTAAATGATCTCTTCCTGCCCTCCACGATGGCAAATAAGAAGTTGTCGACACTCGTAAGTGCAACAATCGATTCCGTTCCAACTCTTTTTTGATCCGTTTGATCATCGGATGAAACCGCAACACATAAGCAACATAGGTCGTCCTCTTTTGGCGGGCGACGGTCGCTAATAATCTCGTTAATTGTTTCGTCTGGCTCCCCATAGGCTTTTCAATAAAAAGATGCATCCCGCGTTTCGCGCATTGAATCGCTGTATCGATGTGAAGCGACGTTGGATTGGTGATAAACGCCACGTCCGGTTTGATCCGATCGACCTCATCCCAGCGATTCACCTCGGGGATGGCTAAATGATTCTTTTGTTGTCCCTTGTACGTACGAAAAGCAAATAATTGAATATCCTTCCTCTGCTTTAAAATACGGGCATGCCGCACGCCAATCGATCCTAATCCAAAAAAAATGATTTTTTTCATCAATATCCTAAAGGTTTAATCATCCACGCCATCTTGATTAACCGTATGCCGCAGCTTCCACTCGCTTCGCTCGCTACGCTCGCCGTTCACTTTGGCCCACAAATGCGGAGAACGAAATTTGTCGCAAAGGTCCTTAAATTCTTGGTCCGTTAATCCTGTGTATTCAAGAAATTCTTTATAATAACGAACGGGAAATTCCCCATCAAATTTCTTAATGAGCGCCTTGCCCTCTTCCGTTGTGATCTTTTTATTTCTGACTTCCTGAGCGGCATCCTGCATCGCCCGTCCCATGCCGAATTTGATGTGTGAGGTATAGTAAAAAAATCCATCGATTTTATCGTCCAGACTATTGTATTTTGAGTATGTCCCCTCGGTTCGAACAGGATTCGCCTCAAATCCGACTTTATCGACGGAGAAATAATAGCATTCTTGTGGGTCCCATTTGACAAAATACCCTAAATAGTAAATTTCGATCTTCTTTTCGACAAATGTGGCGTAATCCAGAGGGAAATAAGCGAGAAGATCGTTCATATGCAGACCATATTCTTCGATTAACTCTCCAACTTTCGTTCCCCCTAAATACAATTCCTTCAGGTCGCGCCCCCCAATCATATCTTTGCTAAATCCGGCCCCAGGGAGATCAGCAAACTTCATTTCATCGCCTAACGATGTCCCTTCCGTCGTCCCATATTCTCCGGGCATTTCTCCATAAAAGGCAAGAGGGATATTAAATCGAGCGCACATTTTCGCAACGAACGTTTTTTGTCCCAAAATAAAGGGTTGAAAAGGATGCAAAAGGTTAATGACCGCCAAGCGGGTCAGAAGGCGATGGACTTTCCCATTAGGCGTCAGAAGATAATTATCGAATCCTCCCTTGTGAATCCAATTCTGAAAATTCTTCCAGCCAATCTCCGTGTACATATGCGGAGACCAGGTGACCGTCAACGGATGCATCCCATATTTATATTTTAAAAGATGCGACGCAAAGACACTGTCCTTCCCTCCACTTCCCGGGACAATACAGTCGTAATAACCATCATCTCGTCGGAACCGATCACATAAATCCCTGAGCTTTTTATCTCGATCTTCCCAATCAATTTCTTGATGCTGCTTCTCCTTGTTGCGACAAGCTGCGCAAATGCCTTCTTCATCAAAAACAATTGTTTTTTTCTTAGAATCAGAAGAATGTGAGTATTCGTTGACAGAACATGGCCGCTGATTGGTAATACAGCAAATTTTACAAAATTTTACCTTTCGAGGAAGGCCGTATTTGACTTCCAATTCTTTTCCTGTTGATGTCTTTGTTGCTGGTCTCATGATGTTAACTCCACAAAATTTTTTAAGATTTTTAACCCATGTTGAGCACTTTTTTCCGGATGGAACTGACATCCATAAACATTTTCACGAGCGATTACGGAACAAAAATCAATCCCTGCATAAGACGTTTTGGCCAACACATGCTTTTCATCTTTGGGGACAGGGAAAAAACTATGAACAAAGTACATGAATTCTCCTTGTTTCAATTCTCGAAGAATCGTTCCTTGCCATGGGACTTGGTGAGAACATAATCCCTCCCAACCAATGTGAGGCACTTTAAAATCATATTTTCCGTCAACAAAACGATTTTTAAAAGAAACCACTTCCCCTTCGACTAAGTTGAGACCTTGATGTTCGCCGAATTCATAACTTTTATCCATCAGCATCTGCATCCCCAAACAAATCCCCAAAAAAGGTTTTCCTGTTTTAACGTAGGCATGAATGGCCGGAATAAAATTCTTATTCTCCAATCCCTGCATCCCATCGGCAAACGCACCTACACCGGGAAGAATCACCGCATCGGCCTCTTTTAAAGAAGCAGGGTCATGGCTGACCACCGAAGCCACGCCTAAGTATCTTAGGGCGTTGAAAACACTTAGAAGATTACACAATCCATAATCAATAATAACAATGTTCTTTTTCATAAGATGTTCTCACCGCCCCTTTATATGTTTGGGCAATGTCTTTCTTAAGCGAAGGGATGGCGGCAATGCCATAATGCAAAATTGAGGCACACGCAACGGCACTCACATCTGCGGCCTTCAGAAGATCGACGATATGTTGCGAAGTCCCTATCCCACCACAGGCAATCACGGGAATAGGAACACAATCGCCGATTTTTTTAATTAACTCAATATCCAGTCCCTTTTTGGTCCCCTCGCAATCAATCGAGGTGATCAATAATTCCCCGGCCCCTAAATCAACTAATCGTTGAGCCCATTCCAATGCGTCTACACCTGTCGATTGCCGGCCCGTATCAACATAAGCCTCCCATTTGGATTCGCCCATCTTCTTGGCTTCAATTGATCCAACGATGCATTGTGATCCAAAACGCTGTGATGCTTCTTTGATGAATTCAGGCCGCTTAATCGCCGCCGTATTAATCGCGACCTTATCGGCCCCCGCCCGCAAAATATTTTTAATATCTTCCAACGTCCGGATCCCACCTCCCACCGTTAAAGGGATAAAGACTTCTTCGGCGGTCCGTCGAATAATATCTTGTAAACTATTACGCTCATATAAGCTAGCCACAGCATCCATATAAAGCAATTCATCCGCACCCGCCAGGTAATATTTTTTAGCTAAATCCGAGGGAACCCCCACCACTCTTAACCCTTCCAGATGGATGCCTTTAATGACGGTATTATTTTTCACATCCAATCTCGGGATAATTCTAATTTGTTTCTTCATAATCTTCAACGCCATATTCCATTTTTAAATTCCGCATTGATTTGTGATACTCTTCCCACTGACCGATATCAATCCAGGATTTGGCATCAATCGGGAAAACACCAATACTCCCGTTATTTTTAAGTAATTTATCAATAAGGTCTGTGATATCGAAATGTTGATTTGGAGGGATGAGGGCCAGTGTATCTCTTTTCATCACATACATGCCCGTGTTGACAAGATAATCATATTCCGGTTTTTCTTTGATGCCTAACAACCGGCCGCCGTTTTCAATCGTACAAATCCCGTAGGGAATTGTAAAATGCCGAAAAGATCCGATCATCGTCATGTCATAATTTTTCTTCTTGTGGAATTTTAATATTTCCAAATAGTCGGCCTCAATAATAATATCGCAGTTAGAAACAAACAGATCTGTCTGGACTTTTTCTTCCATAAATTTTAACGCCCCTGCTGTCCCTAAGGGCTTGTCTTCCTCGACATAATGAATTTTGTAAGAAGCGTTGATCTCTTCAAAATAGGCCTTAATCATTCTGGCCTTGTGGTTAATCGAAATATAAAATTCATTCACGCCATACTGATAAAACCTGTCCATGATAATTTCGATAATCGCTTTATCTCCGATAGGGATAAGAGGTTTAGGCAGAATACGCGTAAAGGGATCTAAGCGGGCGCCCTTGCCCCCGGCCATAATCACGACTGGGATATTAATCTTCCCCTTCGCATGGGCCATTCCTTGATCAAATATATCTTCCCAAAAAAGGATTTGAGTAATCCGATTTTCTTTATCCACGATCGGAATCCCTTGGAGCTTTTTCTTCAGCATAATTTCTTTCGCATCGTCCATCTGGTAATCTTCCGCTAACGTCACAGGAGATCGTTTTAACACTCTGTCAATAGAAGACGTTAATGATCCCTCCTTAAGGACCCATCGACGGATATCTCCATCCGACAACGAGCCAATGAGTTTCTTCTTGGCATCCACCGCAAATAGAATGCGCTCTCCGGCTTTATCCATTTGACGCATCGCTTCCTTCACCGAAATTTCTTTAGGGACGAGGAACAAATCAATTTGGCGATTATTCATGTTCATAGACGAAAAATTCCTTTTTTAGCACACTGGGATGAATCGACAGTCTTTTGAGTTTTTCTTTAATCCGATAGTTTACTTTTCCATCTCTAAACTTAACATAAGGGTTCACAAGTGTTTTTATCCTTGACCGGAATCGCGGTGAAAGAGCTAACGTAATTCCTCGCTGAATTGAGGATATGGAATAATCCGTGCCGATCACATTTTTAGGGCGAAGTCGGCCTTGTTGACGGTCCCCAATATTGACAACGGGCAGATGAAAGCTAGGCGCCTCCACAATGCCACTTGACGAATTGCCAATCATCAGATCAAAATTTTTTAAGCAGCTTAAATAAGCCTTCTGTCCTAAATTTTTGATGAATTTATATCGCCGAGGATGCCGGGAACAAAATTCGTGAATGTGCTGATTAATGATATTGCCTTGGGCATCGGCATTGGCTTGCGTAAAAATCGCCTTAAATGAAAACCTTCCGATCGTCTTCAAAATAATTTGGATCTGACCGTGCACCGATTGATGATCCAATGTGACAGGGTGATAGGTGATGATGGCAACCGGCCCTTCCAAATCGAAATTCAGCTCCCGGGATAATTCTTTTTTATTCAACAATCGTGCATGGTGAAGTGTGTCGAGCCCCGGCGCCCCATAATTAAAGACGCGCTTAGGGTCTTCCCCTAACTGAATGATACGCTGTCGATAAGGTTCGGCAGCAGCAAAATGATAAAGGGCCATCTTGGTGATCGAATGGCGGATGCCTTCATCCACCGCACCTTCGGAACTCTCTCCTCCATGCAAGTGGACAATGGGGATACGCAACATATACGCGGAAATGGCTGCCGCCAACATTTCGTAACGATCGCCTAACAAGACGACCATGTCCGGTTTAATCTTAGAAAATTGCTGAGCAAACAAGCGGCAGCCTAATCCAATCGACTGCACAATCCCCACCGGTGAATCGTTGAAGCGCAAAATATCGACTTTGTTGTTCACCGGGAACCCGTCCCGTTTGACGATTTTATACGTCGATCCGAAGCGCGGGGATAGATGCATTCCCGTCACAACCACTTGTAACTGAAGTTGCCGATCGTTCTGGATTTCTTTCATCAGACCCGAAAGATGCCCATAATCCGAGCGCGACCCAGTGACCACACAAATTTTTCTTTTTAAACGACGTGTTCCCATCGAATCAGTTCATCCTGTTTAATCGATTTTTTGACCTTGCTTCCAAGGACTTTCGACATTTCCTTAGGAGGAATTCCATTGCCGGGCCTTTTGATGACAATGTCATCAAAAGCAATTGTTTCTCCCACCTCTAGATCCCGTGCCGCGATCAAGCTTTTACGCACAACGGATAAATTTTTTAGTTCTTCGGCCGTTGGTTTTTTGATCCCTGTCCCCAACCCCTGCTCCACATGGCGAATCGCGTCCACCATTTGTTTAAATTCACGCGGCTCCAATGAAGCTTGATGGTCCGGGCCAGAGGATTTTTTATCTAATGTAAAATGTTTTTCAATCACTGTTGCCCCTAACGCGACTGCCGCGATGGACATTTCGATCCCTAATGTATGATCGGAGAAACCGACAGGAACATTGAATTCCTTTTGAAGAGTCAACATGGCCTTTAAATTCGCGTCCTTGTAGGGCGTCGGATAAGCCGTCACGCAGTGAAGCAATGTGACCTGACGGTTCTTGGTTTTATAAATTACATTTAACGCTTCTTGAATCTCAGGCAAAGTACTCATTCCCGTTGACAAAATCATCGGTTTACCTATCTTTGCCACGCGTTCTAATAAACCGTCATTGGTAATCTCCCCCGAAGGGATTTTAAACAACGAGACTCCTAAATCTGCCAAAAAATCGACGCTTTCTAAATCAAAAGGCGAAGAAAGGAATTGGATCTTTTTTTCACGGCAATACGCATAGAGATTCTCAAAATCTTGAAAACTTAACTCAAGTTTCTTGACCATGTCAAATTGCGATTCTTTCGCCGAGGTTGTTTTCTTCTGATACGTAGCCTTGGGAGCCATTTTGCTAATAACGTTCTCCGTTTTAAATGTCTGGAATTTAATCGCATCAGCCTTCATCAACACAGCTTGATCGACAAACTTTTTGGCCAACAAAAGCTTCCCATTGTGATTCACCCCCGCCTCAGCAATGATTAATGTTTTATACGGCACAATCCACCTCTGCCTTATGATTTCCCTTTAAATCTAAGTTCATGTTCATATTTTGCCGGAATCCCTCTATAAATGCCTTTTTTAATACAATCATTCACAACAACGGCACCTGCTCCTATTAAACAAGAAGGCCCGATCCTTTGAGAATGAATAATAGTACTATTGGCACCTATGATTGAATGACAACCTATATAAACTCCACCACTTAATACGGCTCCTGGACAAATATGACAAAACTCCTCGATTGTACAATCATGGTCAATACAAACATTATTATTGATAATTGAAAAACCTCCGATTTTACTACAAACATTGATGACAACATTATCGTGGATAACAACACCATCTTGGATTGATACATCTTCATTAATTATTGCCGTAGGTGATATAATTGCAGGGAAATGAAATCCCCACCCTTGGAATTTCTCAATGATTTTCTTTCTTGCATCTGAAATTTCCACATATCCAATGCCTACAGCAGCATCACAACCCGGGGATTGTTTTTTTATATCAACAGCTTGATTATCATTCCCTAAATATTTAATGCCTAATATCTCACCTTGATTTTTAATGTCACAATATCCTATAATTTTATATTTTCTTATCTTTTTGATAATACCTATGACAGATTTTGCATGCCCACCACCGCCTATTATTATTATTTTTTGCATAAAATTGATTTTATAAAAAACTTAATTGGGCCAAAAAGGTTTAACCTAGAGTCATATTTCCATTCTTAGCAACAAAACTAAGTATGACCTTCCCCAGATCAGTGGACGGTTAGTAAAGATGGAAAAGAGCGTTTTTCGTAATCGAAGGGACTGAGATAGCCCAGCGACGAATGCGTTCTTTTC
>JAGVNC010000081.1 GCA_020053475.1 Candidatus Omnitrophota bacterium
CGGACGCTTTTATTCTAGATCGGAAGGATTCACAGCAGCCCCAAGTGAGAGAGTTAATCGAGAAAGGGCTTATTTATCCGCAGAGCCTTTCAAGTATGTTGGTACCACTTTTGCTAGGCCCCAAATCGGGAGAATATATTTTGGATATGTGCGCTGCCCCGGGGAGTAAAGCCTCTCAAATCTTCGCCCTCATGAAAGGCGAGCAAGGCGAGCAAAGCGAGCAAAGCGAGCGAAACGAGGGGCAGTTGACATGTTTGGAAAGCGTTCGAAAACGATTTTACAAGTTAAAAGCGGTGTTATCTCTGTTGGGGGCCTCGTCGGTGACGTGTTGTCTTACCGACGCCAGAAAGTTCGACCCTAAAATGCAGGTCTTTGATAAAATTTTATTGGACGCCCCATGCAGCGCGGAAGGGAGATTCTCTCTCAAGGAGTCAAAATCGTTTGCCTTTTGGAGCATCCGTAAAATCCATGAAATGGCCTACAAACAAAAAGGGCTCTTGCTTCACGCGTCCCGGCTTTTGAAACCAGAAGGCCGCCTGATTTATTCGACGTGCACGCTGGCGCCGGAAGAAAACGAGGAAGCCATTGATTGGTTGTTGCGCAAAACAGGCGGGGCATTAAGCGTTGTTCCTCTAAAATTTAAAGGATTCGGTGATATCGCCACGTATCCTTGTTTAACCCAATGGGGCAAGAAAACGTATCACGCGAGCATTCGTGAGTGCCTGCGAATCTGCCCTACCCGAGAAATGGAAGGATTCTTTATCGCCCAATTGCAGAAAGTGTCGTCATTCGTTAGAAGTTAACGATGCCCGCCCCTCGACTTTCGCTTGGGATCCTGAGCGTGTCGAAGGGCTTCGTAGACACAAAACAATTTACCCGTTCGCCAGAAGGCCACGGACTTAAAGTCCGTGGATGAATGGCAACAACTTTTTGGCTCAGGATTCCGCCCCACGAGCGGAAAAAGATTTGGTGCCACGGGTTTTAACCCGTGGGGCTCCACGAAAGAGAAAGAACATGGATCTAGTCATTCTGATCATTTTGTGTATTATGTTTGTCGAGATGCGCCTTTTACAAAGAGAAGACCAAGCGCGATCCAGGGAAGTTTTCTCTCTGCCCGCCAATCTTCACTGGCTATTGGCGCTGGTCATCGTCTTATCTTTTTTTGCTTTTAACGATAAGACCGTTGCGTTTGCATTTTTTGTCCTAGCGGCGCTTGTTCCTCTTTATCGAATCAGGCGTTCACGTTTTTGGTTGCAGGCGAGGCAGAGGAACGTTTGGGAAGGCAGGGAAGATCTGCCGGTGAGCCTATTAACTTCCGAAGCGTTGGGTGTTTTGTTGTTATGGCTTTACAGTTCTTTTATTTTATCCTTAGTGATTAAAACAATTAGCAACGCCTTCCCCGATGCGATTTCGGAGCTGGGGGATGTCGTCATTTCAACCAGCTTTTCCTATATCATTATCCTGGCCCTTGTTTATCGGCTCTCTCGTCGATATTCTTCTCAAGGATTTCGGCCCTTTGTCGGATTAAGCCGTCAACACCAACCGTTATCCAAACTGATTGTTCTTCCTTTGGTGTTAGGATTGGGGTTTGCTTTTTTTTCCGCATTTATTCTTGTGACCCGCCAAGTCCAGCCCGTGACTCCTTTGGGAGAAATGTTAGACAATTCCCAGTCGATCACGGTTCTCGTCTTATTTGTTGGGCTGGCGATTTTAATCGCTCCGTTGATTGAAGAAATTGTGTTCCGCGGGTATCTTTTTTCAGTCATCGAAAAAATCAACGGCAAACGAATGGCCATTTATTGTGTGGCGGCCATCTTCGCGTTAATGCACGTCGGCCAGTATTGGGGGGATTGGGCCGCCATCGCTGTCGTCGCTATTTTAGGGTTGGCGTTATCATTGTTACGGGCCTGGACAGGATCGACCATTGCAACGTCCGTCACGCATTACGTTTATAATACCGGCGTGACCGTATTGCCGATCATTTTGATTTTATTGGCGAACCCTCCGTATTTTGAATACGTCATGGGCCACACCCAATTAGATGCGCCAGCCAAGGAACAGCTTCTTAAGGAAAGTATCGGCCGGCAACCGCAATGGTCAGAGGCTTATAACGACTTGGCGTGGTTATATGCGCAGGAGAATAAAAATTTAGAAGAGGCCCTTGAGTTGATCGACAAAGCGCTCGCCTTAAGCCCCGATGAGTACGCCTTTCTGGATACGAAAGCCGAAATCCTTGCTAAATTGCAGCGTTGGCCGGAAGCGACAGCGTTAAGAGAAACCTTATTAACAAGCGCGCCTTCCGGTGAACAGGCCGACTATCAGCGCCAGAAATTAGAGGACATCAAAAACCAGTCTCTTTGAGCGACTGATCATAGGACTCATCCTATCAAGGAAACCTGCCGGCTGCGGAACTCGCCACCACGCTTTCCCTAGCCGTGCACAAGAAAGTTGTCCATAGAGCGGGGAAATATCCTTGACAGGGCGCGTGAATTATATAGAATATGGCGACTATCTACTTGGGTAGTTAATTCGTGCCACGTGGCACGAATTGGGCAGGCGCGGATAAACCCATCATTATGAAAACTATTTACCTTTTAAAAGATTTGGCCAAAGTCAGCGGGCACTCGACCCACACGCTTAAATTTTATTTGCGCTTGGGGTTGCTCAAGGAAATCGGCCGCAGCCCCGCGACCAATTTCCGCTATTTCGACGGTTCTTCTTTTTCACGGCTCAAAGAAATCCGGAAACTTCAGAAAAAAAAATTATCCCTTAAAGAAATTCAGGAATATCTTCATCAGAAAAGAACGGCCGGAGTGTTTAAATGAATTCGATATTCAACAAAATATTAAGCCTTGGATTAGTGATTTGCTTAGGGGCGATTTGCCCCTTATCCGCGTTTTGCCAATCGACCTCATCCCAAGGGACGATCGATGAGATCCAGGCTAAAGATTTGGAGATCAATGAAGCATTAGATCTGATCATTGAGAAAACAGGCATCACCATCATCAAGGACGAGCCTATTAGCGGCCGCGTGTCGATGTTTTTACATAACGTGGATCTGCGTGATGCGTTAAGGATTATGTTGGAAGAAAATCGTTTGGCTTATCAGGAAGAACAAGAACCCGAGCTTGCCGGGGCGGGGATTTTCCACGTCATGACCGCCGAGGCGTTTCTGTCAAAAACCGGCTATCCGTTCGGGCAGGAAAAGCTGATGCGCCGCATTCCTTTAAGATATATTCAAGGCCAGGCGGTATTGGATACGCTTGAACAAATGAAAGGGCCGCAGGGGCGCATTGTTTATGACGAGCAAAGTAATTCGATCGTGTTATTGGACAGGGAAGATTTCATCGAGGAATTAGAATCTTTTTTAAAAGAGATGGACGTCCCCGTCAAGACACAGACATTTGATTTGCAATATCGGCCTGCCCAGGAGATTGCCCAACAATTAACAGGTGTGTTGACCCCGGGCTCAGGCCGCCTGGAGGTCGATCCTCAGGCTAATCGGTTGGTCATTACGGACACCTCTCTTAAGATCACCGAGATTGAGAAGTTCCTTAAACAAAGCGACCAACAGCAAAAGGAGTTTTTTGTTAATACAAAAGTGATCCAAATTGTCTTGAATGATGAACATGTTGACGGCGTGGATTGGGAGGCGATCATTTCTGACTATGAGAAATTAAGTTTTGGGGCTTTTGCGAACGAGAACGGAACGTTTCAAACCACCCAATTAAGTTTTGGAACAATTTCGCAGGAAGATTACACTATCTTATTAGAAGCCCTGGATACGGTGGGGATTCTCCATGAAGTGTCCAGTGAATCTTTTTCCGTGGATCAAGGAACGGCCTCAACGCTGCATTTAAGCTCTCTTTCTTTGTCGCTTTCCGATGAGGGAATCGACATTGAAGATTTGATGGGAAAAGAGGAAATTAAGCTGGACCTAAATTTTGCCTTTATGATCGAAAACAATATCCATTTGAGCCTGCACCCGGAATTTCTTCCCTCCCACCGAAAGAACGTGAGGGAAGACCCTCCACCGGCGCAAAGGAATGACATTATTGTGAACGTGAAGAATGGATCGGTGGTTGTGATCGGCGGGATCTTCAAGGATGTTTCTGTTGAGCTAACAAGGAAAATCCCTCTTCTGGGGGATTTGCCTTTTGTGGGATTCGCTTTTCGCGGAGAGGGCAAACAAACTCAAAAGACAGAAACAGTTGTTTTTATTACGCCAACGGTTGTGAACAAAGAATAAATTGCGAACATTCATGAATCGAAGATATATCGTTGGGTTATGGTTGCTTGTCGGATGGCTGGCCGGGTGCACCACGGTCCCCAAAATCAGTGTCACTTCCTTAGAGCAGGAAAATATTCTTAAGGACATTTGTCTGCGTTTTCATGTTGACTGGCAGTGGGACAGCCTTGCCCAAGTGATCACGCTGAGTTTCCATGATCATCGCGCGGCGCTGTTGGTCGGAAGCGATGTTGTCTTGATTGATAAAGAAAAAATTGTTTTAAGCGCTCCGATCCAATCGGTCAATAGCGTGATGATGGTCCCGGCAGATTTTCGCAGTAAAGTGATTGATCGGCTGGTCTATCAACCGAAGCTGGCCATTGCGTCGGTTCCGACGCTTCTTAAGATCGTTGTCATCGATGCGGGGCATGGGGGCAAAGATCCCGGGGCGATCGGGAAAACAGGTGTGCAGGAAAAGCAAATTAATTTAGATATTGCCCGGCGGGTCAAAAGCATTTTAGCCCAACATCAGGTCAAGGTCATTATGACGCGGGACAAGGATGAATTTATCTCCTTACAGGATCGGACAGAAATCGCCAGCCGTTCGAAGGCCGATTTGTTTGTGAGTATTCATGCCAATGCCAGTTCGGCGCGCAGTCTTTTCGGATTGGAAGTCTATTGTTCCAAAGAACTTGATTATACCGATCGTCATGAAGAGCAACGGCTCCTGAACCGTCGGGAAATGAAGGACCGCTTGGCGATTTGGCCCAACGATCCGTATGCCGACGACATTATCTTTGATCTTTTGGATGCCAATAAATGGGGGACGTGTGATCCTTTTGCCGATCAGGTCGCTGAATCGATGTCCGATTATTTAAAGACAAAAAACTTGGGAGGAAAGCGGGCACGGTTCTTTGTTTTACGGAACACGCTCATCCCGGCTATTCTCGTGGAAGTCGGATTTTTGACAAACCCTAAAGAGGAACGATTGTTAAAGACAAGTCACTATCGGCAAAAAATTG
Source organism: Candidatus Omnitrophota bacterium (assembly GCA_020053475.1). Lineage (GTDB taxonomy): Bacteria > Omnitrophota > Gorgyraeia > Zapsychrales > Zapsychraceae > JAGVNC01. Next base: position 5,251 of record JAGVNC010000081.1, read on the forward strand.
CTTATGGGCTTGTGAAAAGCATTCTGATGTATGGGAAACAACAGTATGAGTAAGAAGGCGATCGGTGTCTTTGATTCCGGCTTGGGCGGATTGACCGTTGTGAAAGAATTGATGCGGTTTTTGCCTCAAGAGGATATTATCTATTATGGCGACACCGCGCGTGTTCCTTACGGGACAAAATCGAAAGAAGCAATCATCCGTTTCTCTTGTGAGAACACGGATGTCCTTTTGAAACATAACGTCAAAATGATCGTGGTGGCTTGTAATTCGTGTTCGAGTTATGCGTTGCCTATTTTAAGGAAGAAATATAAAGTCCCAATTTTAGGCGTGATCAGGCCGGGAGCGCGAAAGGCCGTTCAAACGACACGAAACCGTCGGATTGGTGTCATTGCGACATCCGCAACCGTGAATAGTAACGCGTATATAAAAAATATCAAGATCCTGAATCAATCGTTACGCGTGTGGCAGCAGCCCTGTCCTTTGTTTGTTCCCTTGGCGGAAGAAGGCTGGTTTGATAAAAGCGCGTCCTTCAATATTGCCCGAGAATATTTGGCTCCGTTGAAGAAAATGAATATTGATACATTGATTCTGGGTTGCACGCATTATCCTTTGCTTAAGTCCATTTTACAAAAGGCCATCGGAGGAAAAGTAACGTTGATCGATTCGGCCCGCGAAGTAGCTTGCGAAGTCAAAAATCTTTTAGGAAAGAAGAATTTATTAAATCCCCGGGCCGGACGGAAGGCCAATTATACATTTTTGATCAGTGATCGGCCTCAAGCGTTTAAAAAATTGGCCCGCAATTTCCTGGGCCGTGAATTAGAGCATATTAAAAAGGTGTAGCGATGTTTGAACTCAGCGTGACAGGCAATATTTCCGCCGCCCATTATCTCAAAGGATACGAGGGGCCTTGCAAGAATTTGCATGGCCATACGTGGAAAGTGGAAGCGGTGCTGATCAGCGACAAGTTGAATTCCATCGGGATGGTCGCGGATTTTTGTACGATGAAAAAAAAGCTGAAGGATTGTTTGTCTCCCCTGGACCATGCCTGCCTCAACGACCTCGATTATTTTAAGAACGTGAATCCCACGACCGAGCACATCGCCAAATATATTTATCAGAATTTCGCCAAACAGGTGGCCCCGGTGAACGTCAAGCAAGTCAGGGTGTGGGAGTCGGAAACGTCGAGCGTTATATATTATGAATAAGTTGCTTGTCGCTCGTCGCTTGTCTCTCGGGTGTCATCGAGCGACGAGAGGCGAGAGACGAGCGCCAGTTAAATCTATATGAAGAACAAAGCCATTGTGTTGCTATCCGGTGGGCTTGATTCGACAACAGTCCTTTACTATGCCAAAGCCAAAAGATTCCAGCCGTACGCGTTGATTGTTGATTATGGCCAGCGGCACCGCAAGGAAATCAAGCACGCCGCGAAAATTGCCCGCTTATTGAAATGCCCGTCGCATGTCGTGCGTATCGCGTTTCCCTGGCAGGGCTCCTCATTATTGGACAAACGGATTAAACTCCCGTATCACACAACAATTGATCCGCACAAAATCCCGTCGACGTATGTTCCGGGCCGCAATATTGTGTTCTTAAGTTTCGCGGTTTCTTATGCCGAGGCGGTCGGCGCGACAGGTGTTTTTATTGGCGCGAATGCAATCGATTATTCGGGGTATCCTGACTGCCGGCCGGAATTTTTCCGCGCCTACGAAACAACGATTCAACGAGGCATGAAATCCGGCGTCCAAGGCAAAGCCATTAAAATTTATACGCCGTTGATCCGGAAAACCAAAACGCAGATTATCCGTTTAGGCCGTCAGTTGAACGTTCCGTTTGAATTGACATGGTCGTGTTATCAGGGAGGCCGCATTCCGTGCGGACGCTGTGATAGTTGTGTGCTGCGACGCAAAGGATTTGAAGGGGCGGGGGTTGTTGATCCTGTAGAGATGAAAAAATGAAAGCAAACATTCTCGAAATATTTTCTTCCATTCAAGGAGAAGGAAAATACACCGGCGTAAGCCAAGTGTTTGTCCGATTTTTTGAATGCAACATGCATTGCGTGTGGTGCGATACCCCGCATTCCATCGGTGACACAACGCGCCATTATCAGGAATATGATTTAGAATCTCTTGTTAAGGAAATCGATGCTTTGTGGACTAGCGCGCACCATTCCATCAGTTTGACCGGAGGCGAACCGCTCCTGCAAGCCGATGTGATTGCTCAGCTCATCCCTCATTTGAAGCGTGCGGGCCGTAAAGTTTATTTAGAAACCAACGGCATCCTTCCCGAGGCCCTCCAGCAAGTCATCAGCGGGATTGATGTCGTGGCCATGGACATTAAATTACCAAGCTCGACGGGCTGTCAGTCGTACTGGCCCGAGCACGAGGCTTTTTTAAAAATCGCGCTGCAAAAAGAAGTTTTTATCAAGACAGTGATCTCCAGTGAAACCAAGGCCTCGGATGTCGAACGCGCCGCTCAATTGGCCGGGCGGTTGGACCCCAATATCCTATTTATTTTACAGCCGAATTATTTTGAGATGAAAAACGGCGTCATTCAAAAGTGCCAGGAATTTCATAATTCTTGCCAAAAGTATTTAGAGGATGTTAGAATTATCCCTCAAATGCATAAGTATATGAAAGTGAGATAAGGGTTCAAGGGTTTAGGGTTAGAGGGTTAAAAACCTTTCCCCTTTATCCCTCTAACCCTTTACCCCTAAACCCTCTGACCCTAATAAAATATGTCCAGACGAAAATCATCCTACGAAGATTTACAAGACAACATCCGTTCACTGAAATTCCCGGCCATCGAGGTCTGGGACAATCAATATCCAGACAGGGAATATACAATTACATTGCAAATCCCGGAGTTCACCTGTATTTGCCCTAAGACAGGCCTGCCGGATTTCGCCACGATCACCATTGATTATAGCCCTGCAAAATCGTGCATCGAATTAAAGTCCCTGAAATTATATTTAGTGGAATACCGCAACATTGGGATTTTTCATGAACATTGGGTCAATAAAATCCTGGATGATTGTGTGAGCGCCTGCCACCCCCGCTGGGCGAAGGTGGAAGGGATTGTCAACCCGCGTGGCGGGATTCAGACGACGGTGGTGGCTGAATATTATAAAAAACAAAAAGTGACCAGTCGCCGGTGACCAATCCCGTGGAAGGCTCTGCCTTCCACGGGACTAGCGACGGGCGACTAAAATTTTCTAAAATGAGAATCGACGGACGTAAAAAAGACCAATTGCGCAAGATCAAGGTCGTTAAGGATTACATCAAACACGCCGAAGGCTCTTGTTTGATCCAATTCGGTGACACCAAAGTGATTTGTACGGCGAGTGTCGAGGACAATGTGCCGCCGTTTTTGACAAACAGCGGGACAGGGTGGGTCACGGCCGAATACGGCATGCTTCCGCGTTCGTGCTCGAGCCGTGTCAAACGGGACAAAGCTGCCAATTCGGGCCGGACACAGGAAATCCAGCGGTTGATCGGCCGGTCGTTACGCAGTGTCGTTGATCTCCGCGGGTTAGGGGAACGCACCGTTAAAATTGATTGTGATGTCATTCAAGCCGACGGGGGGACGCGCACGGCCGCCATTACCGGCGGATTTATCGCGTTAGCCTTGGCGTTGGAAAAAATCCGTCAACAAGGAGCGATCCAGCATCTTCCCTTAAAAGATTACGTCGCGGCGGTCAGCGTCGGTATTCACAAGAATGAATTATTGCTAGATTTGAAATACGAAGAAGATTCCAAGGCGGACATGGACATGAATGTGGTCATGGTGGGCAAAGGGGATTTTGTCGAAGTGCAAGGCACCGCCGAAGGCAAAACGTTTTCCAAACAACAGATGGATGCCCTGTTACGATTGGCCAAAAAAGGGATTCGTCGGCTGTTGGCCGTCCAGCGGCAGAATCTCAAAGGGATTATTTTCTAAAACTTTTCATGCGCGAACTCGTCATCGCCACAACCAATCAGGGAAAGCTAAAAGAAATTAAAGAGCTGCTCAAAGGCGTCCCCGTCAACATCACCTCGCTGAAAGATTATCCGGATTGCCCGCCCGTTGAAGAAGATGGCAAAACATTCGCCCAGAATGCCCTTAAAAAAGCAGCAACGGTTGCGTTCTATACGAAGAAATTAACGCTGGGAGAAGATTCAGGACTGGAAGTGAAGGCCTTACGCAATCAACCCGGGATTTATTCGGCGCGGTTTGCCGGTGACAATGCCAACGGCCGGCGCAATAATGCCAAGTTACTGCGTTCCCTCAAAGGCGTTCCTCTTGCCAAACGCCAAGCGCGGTACCGCTGTTACGCGGCCCTAGTCGATGCCAAAACAATCGTTGATGTCGTCAATGGAAGCTGTAATGGCGTGATCGGGTTGCGCTCTCAAGGCAAGAATGGGTTTGGTTACGATCCTTTATTTATTGTCCCGGAATATGGAAAAACATTTGGGCAGTTAAACGGGGCCATCAAAGCCAAGATCAGCCATCGGGCGAAGGCGTTACAGAAGATAAAAAAAGTTCTTAAAGAAATCCTAAACTCAAAACTCTAAATCCTAAATAAACCCAAAATTAAAAATACAAATGATCACGCTTTGATTTTGGGTTTTGTGTTTTGAGTTTATTTAGGGTTTAGGATTTTGGATTTAGAGTTTTTATTTAAATATTTCTTCCAAAATCGTCCCCATATTATCCATGAGGATATCGGATGTTTTCTGCAGCACTTTGACGGGGCCCGTCTTGATGCTAAAGGCGGGATTGGTCAATGTCCCCGTCGCTTTAATGTTGAGGATGGGCGCTAAAAAATTGGAGGGATTGATCTTGCTGGTTTCTCCCTGGGCAATGGCCAACTCACTGATTTGTGGAGA
>JAGVNC010000073.1 GCA_020053475.1 Candidatus Omnitrophota bacterium
ACATTTAATTCAACCTATAACCTATCTACTCCGAGCAATTCATTTTACTCGAAGTTATTCACCAACTTTCAATTGATTTTTAGCGTATCATCTCCTTATATAATATTAATATTAATAAAATCGGGGCGGACGGGTTTGAACCGTCGACCTCAACGTCCCGAACGTTGCGCGCTAGCCAACTGCGCTACGCCCCGAAATTATATTCAGTTTATCCTTCGACTCACTTCGTTCGCTCAGGATGGTTCGACTTTTAAAGTGGTGAGCGAAGTCGAACCACTGCGCTACGCCCCGAAAATTTCATTGTAGTTAACAATAAATTAAAAATTTAGTTTAGCATTTACGGCAGGATTCGTCAAATGATTAGAGCGTTCAAGCGGAAGGTAAACAAATGTAACTAAAGCGGTTAGGAAGGATCATTTCGTTGTTTCTTTAACGCCAAACCCGATTTCGGCTTCGGCGACAAGCTTGTCCTTCACAAAGGCTTTCGTGCGTAAAAACCCCGCCTCCTTCAACATCTTAATGGTCGTCACCTCGATTTTCAACTGATCGCCGGGGACCACCGGATGCATGAATTTAGCGGTTGTTTTGGCCAGATAATACGTCAAATTCTTTCCTTGCCAGTTCTTGCTGTGATAAAAATAAACGCACGCGGCCTGGGCCATCGCTTCGATAATCAGGACACCGGGCATCACTTTTTCTTGGGCAAAATGCCCCACGAAATAATGTTCGTTGATCGAGACATTCTTTAACGCCACAAGCTTTTCATTGGGCGTCAACTCCAACACCCGATCGATCATTAAAAAAGGAAATCGATGGGGAATGATTTTCTGGATTTCTCTGATATCAAGTTCCATGTATTTTCCTTTTGCTTACCGATGTTATTGTTGTAACACACGAAAACCCTATTTTCAAGAACCTTATTTCAACTATACAACTCCATTAATTTTGTCTTCAATAACTTTCATTTGCTCAATAATACGTTCAAAAGCTGGCGGTTCTTCAAAAAACATTTGTTGCATCTGACGATAATCATTCTTCAATTGACTCATTTGATCATTGCGAGGCAATAACCGTAAGGTCCCCGGCTTTGCAGTGTCGTAATGCGCCCAGTTCGCTTTAAAAAATAAAGTTTTATGGTCAGCTACGTGCTTAAGCAATGAAATGCTTTCCAAAGCCCGTTTATAGATAGGCGAATCCATCATGGCGTAGATATCGTAATAATGCCGTGACATTCGCGGTGGCACATTCTTCTCGGACGGATAATGATATATCATATGCAGGATCGTTGCTTTTTCCCAAAAAGTCCGTTCTGCCACTAAAACACGCACAGAAGCCCCTTCAATGGCCTGTGCACCGGAAACATTCGCGATCGCGATATAGGGAACAATGGTCGCGGTTTCAACCGGCCAGTGATCGGAGCGCGCGCCAAATTCAATCTTAACCGATGATCGTACGTAACTTTCCGCGTCACTGGTCATGGCGTGAGGAAAAATAAACAAGACTGTTTGTCCGTCTTCATCTTCTGAATCCAGTTGGATTTTCCATTCCTTTTTGTCAGGAAGAACCTCTGTGATTGACCGCCGTAAAGCAGGGAGAATTATTTCATCAATTTTATTTTTGCAAACCAGTTGTAATTCTTTAAGCCGCTTCTGGTTTTCCTTACTGCTTTCCTTTTTATCCGGTTCAATAGCGCGAGAATCTGACAAAAAAGGCCTCTCTATTGAAATGTCAATGTCTTCTGAAAAACGTTTGATCACGTTATAACATTTTGAGAGGGACGTCCCTCCTTTAAATGTCAAATGATCGCCTATCTCCGGTAATGAAAAAAGGATTTTCAGTATCCAGCAGACCCAAAAATCCTTCTCAACCAATTGTGGCATGATGTTTAAATTGGCCGCGGCCACTTCAAAATACGCGCGCTTATCTTTAGGCGGTAATAATACGAATTTATTCATAACTCTCTCATTCTTGTAATTGCCGGAATATCGTTCCAATCCACGCGGGGGCATAACGAAGGCCGGACATCAGCTGGCGCTTATCATCCTTGGTTAATCTTTTTTTAAGTATCCCAATTGTTTTATCAGTTACATGATCTTTGCCTAAATGCCGCAAGGCTTGAATAACTAAACCGCTGACATGCCCCGCAGTTGCCATATTCTTGGGAGTGGTTCTTTTTAAAATAATTTGCTGATTCTTGATCTGCACCTTACGATTAGCACCATCTGTCAAAAAAATAATTCTTGCCGGTACCTGCTCGGTCAAACCCAATAGATTAGCGGCATATGCCCCGGAAGGCTGAATTTTTAAATTATCCCTGCCTGCCAATGCTTGAGCAAGACGATCATAATTCGCAGGCAGATCACCCAATGCAGGATGTTGCTGTGGATAATCATATAGGCCACGTGCAAGCCGACGGATCGTTCCGACATCTGCCAATCGCTCCAAAGCTTTGGCCACGGCCGAGCGGTTTCCGAGGTCAAGAAAGTGAGTTGAGGTGAACACCCAACCCCTCCTTCTTCCATAAATCTTACTAACCACTCTATTATCAATGCTTTGTGTCATTTATATCACCTCTTGTTTGTCGCAAAAAGTATATAGTTTTTGCGACATACTGTCAAGCCATTTTTAAGAGAGGGATCGACGAAAATAGCATTCACTAATGTTCACTAAACAGTGAACATTAGCGCGGAGTGAACATTTCCCTAAGCGTTGATACTTATCAATAATGATAAACAGTTAGGGAATTTACCTTTTGCACTATACTTTTTGAAATCGGATATCGAAAAGGTAAAAATGGAGCACTACAGATCTAAAGGTAGGATATCCTGCACTAAACAACGCCAACAACGGCCTCCGCCATGTCCTGCATCATACGTCTAAATTCAGGCCAATGGCCGCCGCAGGTCTCGATGAAAATCTTTTGTTGGATAAAAGAAGTGTGGGATCATAATAATTAGTTTGGGTTGCGGTGTGTGTCCCACTTTTTCATGTCAATACTAATGTCAATACTAAAACTACATTATATATTTTTAACCGCTCCTTCGATGATGCTTTTTAATATCGAACCTGTCAATGGTACGGAGCCCTTTCTCCCTTGATCAGTCAATTCAATCTCGCCATTTTGGTCTAATCCCATTTCCTGGATTCTCTCTAATTCACCTCTTGCACGACTTTCTGACCTTGCACTAATAGCGTCAATAACCTTGTCTGTATTCGTCCATGTAAAATATTGGGTTTTCTCTCTATTTTCTTTATGTAAACCAATCCCGTCATCAAATGGGTCGATTTCCATAATTTTGCGTAGATCAACTTGTACAGTTTTAATACGACCGCAATAAATGAACCTCTTATTAGTAACAACTAATGTGCCCTCATCTACCCTGCGCATCTCTGGATGCGATTCGCTACGACCACCATATTGGCCGAGATGGACTGAAACACCTTTTGCGACACGAAAACTTGCACCGCCATATCCACCTTTGTTTACTCGCACAGCACGAGTTTCACACAAGTAAATACTTGGAAGGACACAAAGAGCTTCTTCGTTTTTCTTTAAAATAACAGGTAATTCCGCTCTGATAACTTTGACTTTTACTGCTCCAGAATTGATTCTTCCCATCCAAAAATTAATCTCAGCCTCTCGCTGTTCAACATCAGACAAACCACCATTACCAATGCTAACCCACTCTCGAGCTAAAAATGAATGCCGGCCATATTTCTGCCAGATGAGGTTGTTCATATTGCCAACTTTAGCAAGCTTCCATTTTGCATCATACTGCAAAAAAACAGCTCCGCATTGATCACAAACAATGCTATTGCGAGAAAATAATTTAGAAATAAAATTTTCTTTTTTGGGATGAACTCCCTCTGAATGACAAATGACACATATTCTCTCAAAAGATTGATCTCCCGTATTTTTAATTTCACTTAATTGGTTTTCGCCCATAAAATTTTTACCTCCAAGAGGGGTCCCACTTTTTCTGAGAATTATGTATTCCCTATAATCTTAGAAAAATCCGTCTTCTCTCGCCATTGCTTTGGATTGTCGGCAGTAATTCCTTTTAAGCCCTTATACTTTCTTTGAAGATTAAGAATATTTGCTTGCCTATCGTATCTATAAAAGTGGCGAAAGAGGCCCTCCAATTCTACGATTTCTTCCTTAGTAATATTCGGCCAAACCGCATAAGCAGAAAAATGTGTCCAATATTTATTTTTTCTCTTACTTGCTCTATGTCTTCTAAGTCGTCCCCTTATCCCGGAATCCGTCATGCCAATGTAACGCACTTCAAATTGTTTCGTTTTTGAATCAGGATCCTTATAATACAGCACATAAATCCCGCGCTTTCCCCCTCCAATCTCTCTAATTTTATTTTTGTCACAATACTCCAAACAATATTGAATTAAACGAAGAGCCATGTTAAGAGTTTTCCTTTCTTTAATTAGCTTAGGTCGCGGGGCATGTCCCACTTTTTATGTATAAATGCCAATTGGGGCCGCGCGGCCCCAATTGTAGTGTAAATTTCCTATTGCCTATCGTCTTACCGCATGACGAGGCCGCCGTCGACGTTAATGACCTGGCCAGTCATATAAGTGGCGTCCCGGCTTAATAAAAAGGCAACGGTATTGGCGACATCGTCCGGCGTGCCTAACCGTTGCAAAGGGATATTCTGTTTCATTTGTTCTTTTTGTTCGTCGGAAAATTTAGCTAACATTTCTGTTTCGATAAATCCCGGGGCAATAGCATTGACGCGGATGCCGTAAGAGGCGACTTCTTTGGCCAAGGATTTGGTAAATGCGTTGATCCCCCCTTTGGCGGCGGAATAATTCGTTTGTCCGGGTAATCCCATAATGCCACTCACCGAAGAAATATTAATAATATCTCCTTTTTTTTGTTTCATGAACGTGACGATGCAGGCTTTGGTAACATTAAATGTCCCCCCTAAATTTGTGTCGATCACTTTCTGCCAATCATCAGACGTCATCATCATCAGGGCCTTATCATTGACGATGCCGGCGTTATTGATCAAAATATCGATCCCGCCAAAATCCGACTTCACATCTTCGGTCCAGGCTTTCACTTGACTGAGATCGCGGACATCAACTTTACTCGCTTTACAGCGGACATTGTTCTTGGTCACTTCTTGGACGAGCGCGTCGGCCGCTTGTTTTTGTTCATGATAATTAAACGCCACATGGCATCCCAAGCCGGCCAATTTCAAGACAATGGCCCGCCCGATGCCCCGTGATCCACCGGTAACGATAGCCACTTTGTCTTTGATTAAATCACTCATTGTACCTCCCTAAAACCATACAGCAATTATTGCCGCTCACCCCAAACGTATTGACCAGAATATGATTAAGCTTGGCGGAGCGCGCTTGATTGGGCACATAATCCAAATCGCAATCCGGGTCTTTTTCTTGGTAGTTAATCGTCGGAGGGATGAAATTACGCTCGAGAGCGCCTAAACTTGCCGCGGTGGCAAACGCCCCGCCGGCGCTAAAACTTTCGCCGAGCATGGATTTGACCGCGCTCACCGGAATTTTTTTGCTATGTTCGCCGAATACTTCTTTGATCGCCTGTGTTTCAATTTTATCCGCCGTCGGCGTTGAATTCGCATTCGCGCAGATATAATCAATGTCCTTCGGCTCCAACTCTGCATCTTTTAACGCGGCCCGCATCGCTTCCTTAAACCCTGTCCCGCGCGGATTAAATTTATGCAACCGAAACGGATCAAAATAATACCCGAATCCTAACACTTCCGCCATGATATGGGCCCCGCGCCCACGGGCATGTTCCAGCTCTTCCATGACAACCAAACAAGCCCCTTCGCCAAAAGTAATCCCATTACGTCGTCGGTCAAACGGGCAATTAACGTACGCCGATCCTTCTTTAGCGCCGGAAAGATAATTGAGCGCGTAAAACCCGTAATAGGTGTAAATACACATCTCCTCCACGCTTCCTGTAAAGATGACTTTCGCGCGATCCATTTGGATAAAATCGTACGCGTAGCTCATCGCGTCCAGGCTCGCCGTAAATCCTGTCGAAATCGTTGTATTAAACCCCTGAATGTTGTTCCAAATGGAAACCTGGCTGGCGGGAGAATTAATCACCGTATTGGGGAACAAGGCAGGATTGGTGTAACGCGGCCCTTCGCGTAACGTAATTTCATCGAACTCGGCAATGCTTTTCAAACTCCCGAACGTTGTTCCGACGGAAACACCCACGTCGTCGGTATTTTCATCCGTAATCTTAAATCCGCAATCCGCAAGAGCCATTCGCGACGCGCAAACCAACAGTTTCGTCGCGCGGTCCAATGTCCTTAATCCCTTCGGGCCCAAATAATCCTTGGCCTCAAAATCACGGACTTCGCCGGCCATGTTGATTCGAAATTGGCTGGGATCAAATAGCGAGACCGGCCCGAAACCGCAACGGCCTTCCTGTAACGACTGCCAGAATTCATCTTTGGTTTTTCCGATGCAACTGAGCAGTCCCAGCCCTGTGATGACGACTCGTTTTTCTTTACTCATATTCAACGGCGATTGATGATATATTTCGCCAAAATATCTGTTTCAATATTAACACGGTCCCCGGATTTTTTATGGCCCAATGTGGTCATTTGCTTGGTGAACGGAATTAAAAAAACCGAAAAAGTTCTCTTCCCGACCTCACCGACCGTCAGGCTAATTCCATCTAAACATACGGAGCCTTTGGGGACAATATATTTCGCTATTTTTTTGTCCAGCCCGATCACTAGCTGGGTATAATTTTTTCGTTCGATTCTTTGCTGAATGGCCCCGACTTGATCCGCATGCCCCGTGACAAAATGCCCGCCCCAACGGTCTCCCACCTTCAACGCGCGCTCCAAATTAACTTGATCTTTAGGCCGAAGGCCTTTTAACGTCGTTTTTTCTAACGTCTCTTGCATCATCTCAAACACCAATTTTCCTTTAGTCCGTTTAATGACCGTCAAACACACTCCATCGACGGCGATGCTATCTCCTAACTTCGTTCCTGTTGACACTTTCCGGGCGCGCACCGCTAATGCAGACAAATTGCGCTGATGAATGATCTGATCAACCGTTCCTATTTCTTCAATGATGCCGGTGAACATAACCTTCCAGGAAAATATCCTGCCCTATTTTTTTAACAATTAAATGATGAAGCCTAATCGCTTGATTGATTTTCTTAATGCCAAGCCCATCGACAGCGCTCAATGCCTTTTGATCGCCAATAATTTTGGGGGCCATGTAAATGTGCATTTGATCCACCAAATTTTCTTTCAACGCACTGCCGATCACCTGCGCCCCGCCCTCTATCAGGATACTTGTAATCTCCTTTTTAGCAAGCTCTTTCAAAACCCACCTTAAAGGGATGCGGCCTGTCGCTCGAGGATAAATTTCAACATTGATTCCTCGTTTCCGAAACATTCCTACATTGGCGGACGAAGCGCGTTTTGTCGTAAAAATGTAACAATTTGCAGCTCTTGTTTTCTTAAACAGCTTAGCTTGAGCGGAGATGCGCAAAGAGGAATCTAAAATAATTTTTTTAAGCGCTTTGCGTTGGCCGTTGAGATTCGGGTTATCCTTAAGGACCGTATTCGCCCCAACTAAAATCGCATCAAATTGATCTCGCCGGCGACGAGCCAAATCACGCGTTTGGGCTGAGGTGATCCAATAAGAATCCCCGCTGGCCGTTGCGATCTTCCCGTCTAATGTGATCGCCGATTTGGCGACGACAAACGGCATCTTATCTTTGATAAATTTTACAAACACCTCATTTAACAATCGCGCTTCTTTTTCCAATACCCCTGTTTTAACGCGAATCCCGGCCCGCTTTAATTTGGCCAATGATTTTCCGTTCGTCAACGGGTTAGGATCTTTCATCGCCACGACGATTTTGTTAATGCCGCTTCGTAAAACCCGCTCAACACACGGCGGCGTGTAGCCATCATGATGACAAGGTTCCAGATTAAGATAAAGGGTTGCGCCTCGCGCTTTTGCTCCGGCCTTATTGAAGGCGATCACCTCAGCATGATCTGTCCCGCGCTGTCGGTGCCATCCTGTGGCGATGACCCGGCCTGCCTTTACCAGGACAGCTCCAACCATCGGATTAGGAGAGGTCATCCCTCGTCCTTGCCTGGCCAAAGCCAGCGCTTTGCGCATAAATAGAATATCTTGATTGTTGTTAGGCATGGGTCGGAACAGATTGCTTAAGTTTTTCAACAAGATCATAAGGGATTTTCACGCGGCCGACAAATGTGTGTTTTTTGGCGGCGCCATGGGCATCGGAACCACCCGTCACAACCATCTGATGCTTGCTCGCTAAGTTACAATAAAACTCACTCAATTTTGCGGGAGTATTTGGATAAAAAGCTTCCAACCCACCGAGCCCCCATTTAGCAAATTGCGCGATCAACTCATCGACACCTGTAACCATCGGATGAGCCAACACAGTCACTCCGCCATATTTTTTAATTAATTCGATGGCTTCCTGCGGGGTTTGTTTGAATTTCGGGACATACGCGGCAGCCCCGTCGGCCAAAAATCGATCGAACGCTTCCTGAAGGCTTGTCACATACCCTTTTTGCTTAAGAACTAATGCCAAATGCGGACGCCCGACGGCTTTCGAATGAACCAAGCCGCAGACTTCTTCCAAAGAAATATTTCCGAACCCTAATTGTTTTAATTTATCAATCATTTGCTCCATGCGCTGGATACGGGCATTTTGCATGATCTCTAATTGGCGGTTCAATTCTTCATTTTGGTAATCAAATAAATAGGCGAGGATATGAATATCTTTTCCGTTCAACTCCGCCGAAAGTTCAATGGCGGGGATCACTTCAATGCCAAATTCCTTAGCGGCCTCAATGGTGGGGGCAATCCCATCAACGGTGTCATGATCGGCGATGGCAATACAACTGAGCCCCTGATCGATGGCTTGCTGAATCACTTCTTGAGGAGAAGAGGTGCTGTCAGAGTAAAAGGTATGGATATGAAGATCGGCCCATTTGCTCATGATTGGGGTTTTGGCGGATTGACTTCCGTTTTATGCAGTTTGTCCAGGATCCCGTTGACAAATTTATTGGAGTCCATGTCGCCATACTTTTTGGCAAGCTCAATGGCTTCGTTGATTGACACTTTGGGGGGGACATCGGCGCTAAATAACAATTCATAAACACCGATCCGCAATACGTTGCGGTCGATGACAGCCATACGCTTTAATTGCCAATTGGTTGCGTAAAACGTGATCTTTTCATCAATGAAGGGCAGATGCTCGGCCACGCCGGAGGTAATCCGAGAACAAAATTCTTTGACAGGCTGGTCTTCTTTGGGCGCTTCTTCCCAAAAATTTTGGGCGGCCGCTTTAATCTCCCGGCGGGTAACATCCGCTTGATAAAGGATCTTTAACGCACATTCACGGGCTAACGTTCGATTTCGCATATTGGACCTTATTGTTTTAACTGAGAAAGAAGATCAATCATTTCTAGCGCGGCCAAGGCAGCGTCCTGCCCTTTATTTCTGCCCTTGGATTGAGAGCGTTGCTTGGCTTGCCCCATTGTTCCCGTCGCCAACACTTCAAAGATAACAGGTTTGCCGGTTGTCAGCGCTGCTTGGGAAATGCCCCGGGCTGTTTCCAATGCGATTAAATGAAAATGATACGTATCGCCTTTGATGATCGCGCCCAGACAAATGACAGCATCAATATTCTTTCTCTTGGCCAACGTCATGGCCGCTAAAGAAATTTCAAAGGCGCCTGGGACATAAACCAATGTAATATCCTGGGCTCGCACGCCTTTAATCTGCAATTCGCCCCGGCAAGCCTCAACCAACCGCCGCGTAATGGCTTCATGAAATTTTGACGCCACGATCGCGATGCGCTTCCCTTGTCCCTTGACCTTTCCTTCGATTTTTTTCATGCAGGCGGGAATCCTATAAAATATGGCCTAATTTTGTTTTCTTGGCCTTTAGATAATTTTCATTCGTGGAGTTATGAGGAATTTTTAACGCCACACGCTCAACAACGGAAAGTCCATACCCTTCGAGCCCAACGATTTTGCGAGGATTGTTCGTCAGCAAACGAATTTGCTTGACGCCTAAATCGACGAGAATCTGCGCTCCCAATCCGTAATGACGCAAATCCGGCGAAAACCCTAACGCTTCGTTAGCTTCCACGGTGTCTAAGCCTTGATCCTGAAGGTTATAAGCTTTCATTTTATTGATTAATCCGATGCCCCGGCCTTCCTGGCGCATATAGACCAAAATCCCGGCGCCATGTTTAGCGATCATTTCTAACGCCGTTTGCAATTGAGCATTACAATCGCAACGTAAAGAATGAAACACATCACCGGTGAGGCATTCGGACTGCACCCGGACAAGAATAGAAACCGTTGCGTCGATTTTCCCCATCACCAACGCGATATGTTCCAGCTGGTCAACTTTCGTTTGATAGGCGATCATCTTGAAAAAACCAAACGATGTGGGCAAATTGGTTTCAACGATCCGTTGGACCAATTTTTCGTAGCGCCGGCGATATTCGATCAAGCTATTGATGGTACAAATTTTAAGTTTATGTTTTTTCGCGAATGATTGGAGGTCCATCGTTCTAGCCATGGTCCCGTCTTCGTTCATGATTTCACAGATGACACCGGAGGGATAAAGCCCCCCCAGATTCATTAAATCCACGGAAGCTTCCGTATGCCCGGCGCGAACAAGAACGCCGCCTTTTTGAGCCCGCAAAGGGAATAAATGCCCCGGCGTCGTGAGATCGGTTGATGTTGATTTAGGGTCAATGAGGACTTTAACGGTATACGCACGATCCGCGGCAGAAATCCCTGTCGTAATGCCTGTGGCCGCGTCTACGGAAATGGCCCAGCCCGTATCGCATTTTTGGTGACGGCTCCCCACGTCCACTTTCATCGGGTGAAGCGCTAATTCGTCCAAACGTTCCGCTTCCATCGGCACGCAAATCAATCCCCGGGCTTCTTTCGCCATAAAATTGATGATTCCCGGGGTAATATATTGGGCCGCGCAGAGAATATCCCCCTCATTTTCCCGGCCTTCATCATCCATGACAATAATCATCTTCCCTTGCTTTAAATCCTCAAGGACTTCTTCAATGGTATTAAACATCCGTTATCTCCTCCGATGTTTTCTGAAAATAAAAAAACCTAAGACAGCACTTATCTTAGGCTCATAAATGGCTTATCTTCATTCAAGAGAACAGGTTAATGGCGTAAGCAAAATGTACTATATTCCAAATCCTTTGGATTGTCAAGCGAATTGTCCCAGGGAAGGGCGTCAAAAAGCATATTATTTAACTAATATTAATATTATTTGGGGTTCATCATCAGCAAACAAAGATTGAGGGGCAAAAGCGGCATCATTGAAAGGAATCATGGCGGATCATCACCCTAAGCATCGGGTGATGGAAGAGGCTGGAATCAATAAAATCGGGAAAGAGTTAAGCATGGGTTGACAATTAAGCCCCTTGATCAGTTGCTTCGTCCTATCTTCTCGCTTACGGCAGGGCAAATGCATTCGAAAAAATTCGTCTTGTCAATTCCCCAAATAATTTTTATAATGGCTACATGCTAGAAAACGATGTTACTCGCGTTGCTCGCGTTGCTCGCCTTTTATTGAAAAAACGCAAAACGTTGGCGATTGCCGAGTCCTGTACCGGCGGGCTCTTGACCCACCACTTGACGAATATTCCGGGAAGCTCCCGATTTCTCAAAGGAACAGTTGTTGCCTACAGCAACACGGCCAAAAGTAAAATCCTCAACGTCTCTTCTGCCATGATGAAAAAATATGGGGCGGTCAGTGAGCCTGTCGCCCGGGCCATGGCCCAAGGGGCTTGCAAAATTTTTGGCGCGGACTTAAGTATCGCCATCACCGGCATCGCCGGGCCGACGGGCGGAACAAAAGCTAAACCGGTCGGCCTTGTCTTCATTGCCGCGCACACGCCGGATGGGACGCTGTGCCTGGAATGCTATTTTAAAGGAAGCCGCGGCCGCGTCAAATCCCAGGCGGCTGACCAGGCGCTCAAACTCCTGGTTGAACTTCTCAAATGAACGAATCGATCCGCAGTTTTCTGGCCATTGAACTGTCTGACGAAACCAGGCAATTCCTCGGTGAAGCCCAACAAAAACTCCAACAAACCGGCAGCGACATCCGTTGGGTCACTCCCAAGAATATTCATTTAACGATAAAATTTTTAAACGAAATTGAGCGCGAAAAGATTGATGACGTCGTCACCGCGGTCGAGGAAAATTTGAAAGACGTAAAATCTTTTGAAGCGCAATTATCAGAGTTGGGAGTCTTCCCAGACATGCACCGCCTCCGGATTATTTGGGCCGGATTAAAAGATCCTGCAGGAGAGATTAACCATCTGGTGGGCAAAATAGAATCAGCGTTACAGCCGTTAGGATTTCCTAAAGAGGATCGGGACTTTCAGGCCCACATCACATTGGGCCGTGTTCGTTCGTTGAAAAATATCAGTCAACTCATTGATGCGATTAAAAATTGTGCGCTCCCCGCTGGATTAAAGCAACGCATCGGCTCTGTCACTCTCTTTAAAAGCACCCTCACCCCCGATGGGCCGATTTATGAAGCCTTAAAACAGTTTTCGTTGAGGGATAATTAAAAAACCCCCGCCCAGCGGATGGCCAAGTGCATGGCGACGTTGGTGTAAATGCCGGCGAAAAGATCGTCCCACATGATCCCTTGGGCTCCGGGCAGTTGCTCGAACTTGTTGACGGGATAAATCTTGAACATATCGAACGCGCGGAAAAGAAAGAATGCAGTAACGAGAATAGGCCCATTGATGGGCAACAAAAATAAAGCGATCAGCATGCCGGCCACTTCATCGATGACAATACAGGAAGGGTCATTGGTTCCGATCGACGCTTCGACTTGCGAACACACTTTAAATCCCAAAAAGATCACTATCGCTGTCACCAGGATATAAAGAAGGAGATTATTGGTAAAAATAACCGCGATTAAACATCCCACAACGCTTGCGGCCGTTCCGGGGGCTTTCGGGATGCCCCCGACATAAAAAAATGTAGCGATTAATTTTGCCAATTTATCGGACATGAATGTTCTGCCTGTTATGCCAAATAAATAAAATCCCTGACCACACCGTTAACCCGACGGCAACGGACATCAAGGCCAAAATCCCCGCGTAAAAAAATCCATGAATGGCCGCGTTCCAGAAAGAATCATGTAGTCTCGGGATGCTCCACAAAATTTCGTAGAAAAGAATTGCCCCGATCGCGAGCATCTGAAGAATCGTCTTATATTTCCCCGCCGTCTCCGCCGCCATGACCGTCCCCCGGGATACCGCCTGCAGGCGCCAAGCGGTGATCCCAACTTCCCGGATGGCAATCACCCCAAAGATCCAAAAAGGAATCAACTCTAAATAAGCAAACACATAAAACGCCGAAAGGACCAAAAATTTATCCGCGATGGGATCTATGATTTTGCCGAAATTGGTGATCAATCCCTTGGCGCGCGCCAAATGGCCGTCGAGATAGTCGGTCAAAGCGGCCATCGCGAAGAGGAGCGCTGCGACAATTTTTTCTGTTAACCCGTCTCGGACAAGAAAAACAATAAAAAGGAATGTCAAAACGATTCTTAGCAGTGTTAGGCAATTAGGCAGGTTCATACGGCGTCGCCGGCAAGATCGTATTCGTAGGCATCCGTGATGTTAACGTCGACAAAATCCCCCGGTTCCAACTTCTTTGTCGATCGGACAAACACAACCCCGTCAACTTCCGGGGCATCATACTCTGTCCGGCCTAGATACAGATTGGATTCGTTTTTTTGCGGCTCTTCGATCAGGACACGCACCGTACGCCCCACACAAGATTCTTGGATTGTGCTCGAAATTTTCTGCTGTATCTGCATCAGTTGATTCATCCGTTTCTTTTTGAGCGTGGCCGGGACTTGATCGGGCATGGCGTAAGCCTCTGTCCCCTCTTCATGGGAATAAACAAACACCCCCACTTTTTCAAAACGCGCTTCTTGAATAAAGCGAAGAAGCTCTTGGAAATTTTCGCCGGTTTCTCCCGGGAGCCCGACGATAAATGTGGTCCGCAGGCTCCCTGTCGGAATTTTTTGTTTAAATTTCTGGATTAAATCAATGGTGCCCTGCTTATTGATGTTGCGGTTCATGCTCGACAAAATATGATCGCTAATATGCTGGAGAGGGATATCGATATATTTGCAAATCTTTGGTTCGCTGGCCATGACATCAATCAATTCATCGGTGACATGCGCCGGGAAAGCGTACAATAAACGGACCCATTGGATATTTTTGGTTACAGGAATAATGGCCTTGAGAAGCCTGGCTAAAGCGAATTGATGATATAAATCCATGCCATAGGCGGTAATGTCCTGGCCGATCAGATTGATTTCTTTGACGCCTCGGGCATCTAACCGTTTGACCTCTTCCACGACAGATTCAATGGTGCGGGAAACAAATTTACCTTTGATCTTGGGGATAATGCAAAAACTGCAACGGTTATAACAACTTTCACAAATCTTGACGTAAGCGTAATGCTTGGGTGTCAGGGAAACATCACTGGGAATCGCGGTTGAATCCAATTTCTGCGTCCCTAAAATCACATCGATCCCCTTCATTTCTTTGGCCAGTTCGTTGCCATAGCGCTGAGCCAAACATCCCGCGACAATGACACGCTTGAGCTTGCCCTGTTTTTTTAATTCCAACAGCTCTAAAATCGTGTCGACCGATTCCTTTTTGGCTTCTTCGATAAAAGCGCACGTATTCACGACGGCGACATCCGCTTGGCGCATATCCACCAATCGATGGCCTTGGCGCTTGAAATTGCTTAAAATGACTTGAGAGTCGACGAGGTTGCGCGCACACCCTAAGTTGATCACACCGACATTTTGGCCCTGGGTCAGCCGCTGGAATTGAAAATCCCTCATCGTTTTAGGGGACGTTATCTTTGGCTTAATCATTTTATTTATTGACCGTTAGGCCTTCTTTGGTCACGAGGATTTTCTTGGCGCGGCGGTCCGCCCGTCCTAATGTCCCGATCGTTTTCCCGTTGACTTCAAACTCCAACTCGCTGATATTTTTTCCGGAAAGTTCGATCTTCTCATTGGCCGACCATGTTTCAACGCCCCCGGCGGGTAATGTGGATTGGAACAATGTGGTCCCATCTCCTTTAACGCTAAGCCATGTTTCTTTCTTGGCCCGGACCGTTAACGTCACGTTGCTTAATGTGATCTTTGCAGGTCGTTGAGGGACAACAGCGGTTATTTTCTCATTTTTGGCAGGAGAGGGGAAAGCCTTAGGAATAACAGGCGCCGCCGATTGATTCTTACCAGAAGATTTAGATCCAGAAGATTTTGACGTGGCGGTGGCCTTCGGCGGATTTTGTTTTCTGGCCGATTCCCATGACCCAAAGGCATGCCCTATCCATCTCAACACCAAGAAAGCAACGACCAGTACCCCAACAATTTTGCCTAACTGCAATATTTGTTGTAGGCGCCGTCGTGTCCAAAACCTCGAAAAAGCCTCTTGCCAATCATACTCAACAGGGATTTTCTTTCCCAAATTACGTAATTCGTAGGACGGAACAACATCGACCACCGTCGCAACGTCAACGCCAAGGTATTTGGCATAAATCTTTAAAAATCCTCGGTAATAAAAAGGAGATAATGTGCGTACCGTATACCCTTCTTCGATCGCACGTAACACATCCAAGGGAATTTTAGTCGCTTCATGCACCACTTCCACCGAATAGCCTTGTTCTTCGCGGGCACGCTTTAAAATAGCCCCTTTGGGATGTGGGGAGTTTTCTACCGCTGAAGATGGCGCGGTTAAGGAATCTTTCTGCAGGTTGTTTTTATAGCTGGGGTGTTCCACTTTTCTCCTCTTTGTTTTTCATATTTTCTAACATCCACTGTTCCCGGTCAATGAGAATCTCGCGCGGCTTGCTGCCGGCGTAAGGCCCGACGAGCCCGGATTGCTCCATCATATCAATCAACCGTGCCGCACGCGTATACCCTAACCGCATCCGGCGCTGTAAAATAGAAACAGACGCTTGATTTGTTTCCATGACCAGGCGCACGGCTTCATCGTAATATTCGTCTTTCCCTTCGATGCCGCCGACGGCATTCGACGTTTGTTGCTCGAGGATGGCTTCATTATAAATTGGTTTCTGCTGGCTTTTGATAAAATCGACCACCCGATGGATTTCACTGTCTTTGACAAAACTCCCTTGGCCACGGTTCGGCTTGGCATGGCCGGGCTGCATAAACAACATATCCCCCTTGCCTAATAAACTCTCCGCACCGTTCATGTCCAACACCGTGCGGGAATCGACTTTGGAAGCGACCTTAAACGAGATCCTCGCCGGAAAGTTGGCCTTAATGACGCCGGTGATCACATTGACCGAAGGCCGCTGAGTGGCCAGGATCAAATGAATCCCGACGGCACGCGACAATTGGGCCAAACGGGTGATTGCGCTTTCAACTCCTTTGGCCGACACTTGCATCAAATCCGCCAACTCATCGATAATCACAACGATATAAGGCAGTTTAAACCCTTTGGCGTTGTACGCCAGGATATTGCGGGCCCCTTCTTTTGATAATTTGCGGTAACGCGATTCCATTTCTCCGACGACCCAATTGAGCACGGCCGGGGTTTTTTTGGTATCAGTCACGGTGGGGCAAAGTAAATGGGGGATATCATTATACATAGACAATTCGACCATTTTAGGGTCAACCATCACGAATTTCACTTCATCGGGACGAGCATTAAATAACATCGACATAATAATGCTGTTCACACAGACCGTTTTTCCTGAACCCGTCGTCCCTGCGATCAACAGATGAGGCATCTCTGCCAAATCGGCAATCATCGGCTTCCCGGCAATGTCTTTGCCTAACGATAATGTCAGCTTTGATTTTGAGGAACGAAATTCCTGGCTAGAAAGAACATCTTTGAGATGAACAGCGGCCGAGGTATCATTGGGGACCTCAATCCCCACCCGATCTTTCCCGGGAATAGGAGCCACAATCCGAATCGTCTGGGCTTTCATCGCTAACGCAATATCATTGGAGAGTGTGGTAAATTTCTGGACTTTAACGCCGGGAGCCGGCTCCAATTCATAACGCGTGATCGCCGGGCCGCGTTCAATGTCGACCACGCGTGCCTCGACCCCGAAATTCGCCAGGGTCTGTTCCAGCACTTTTGCCCCGGCCATCAAATCATGCTGAAGTTTACTTGCCGGAATTGCCGGTGCGGCTTCCAAAAGATTTAACGACGGGATTTCATAATTCCCCAGAGGAGATTGTTCGGGATCTACTTCTTCCCCTGTTGGTTTCTCATTGAACGGTGAGGACGCCGGAGGACTAACTTTCGGCTTAACAATTTTTTCCTGTTTTTCTTTTTGAAGCGCGGCTTCAACTGCCGTCAATCCGGCAATGTTGACCTGAATATCTTTCTTCGGCCCAAGAACAACCGGCTCTTTATTGGCTTTTGCTTCTTTATTTTGCGGGAAAAACGCCCACGCTTTTTTGGGCTTGACCACAGGGGCAGGGGCGGCCTTGACGGATTTATGATTCTGAAACTTTTCCGCTGCCGCATCTTTCATTCCCTGAAAACGCTCGAGGAATTTAAACAAAAACGGAGAGATTAAAAATTCACCGGTGAGAATCAGCGCCAAGAGCCCCAACGATAATAAAATAATGTAAGACCCGTAACCGAAATATTGGACAAGAAAATTAGAAAACACAAGCCCCAGAATGCCTCCCCTCTCGAAGCGCATCGTTAATTCCGGCGGCCCAATCATACTGGCCAATGAACTCACCACGCCAAAAAGGACGATCGTGGCAATCAGTTTGTAGGCGGTAAAATAAATATCTTTGGATGTGAATTTATTCCAGCTCCAAACAAATAAGAACAAAACGGCAAAATAAGCGCTATATCCCATCAGGAAGAAAAAAGATCCGGCGAGATAAGCTCCGGTTAACCGGACTAAATTTTTTGCGGGGATATTAGGATTGGATGTATACCAAGAAAGGTCTCCGGGAACAAACGAAATAAGGCTGGCCAATAAAATCATCGCGAAAGACAACACGATAACAGCTTTTATCTCATTAATATGTTCCTGTTTCATGCGGCCTTGAGGGCTTTTGATAAGGATGAAACGCCCTCTGCTTAATTCAATTTGATGGATGGCTGATTATGGAACTTCGGCTTGCTCAGCTTGCTTCTTGCTGAGGTTCAATCGCTTCATCTGGTCAATTTCGGTGAGTTTCACCTTAAACTCATCACCGACCTTGACGATGCTGGCGACATCTTTCACGTAAGAGCTGGCCAGTTCAGACACATGGACCAACCCTTGCCGGCCAGGCATAAATTCGACAAAAGCCCCGAAATTCGTCACTTTAACGACCTTGGCATCATAAATTTTGCCGACTTCCGGTTCTTGGACTAATCCTTTGACATACGCCAAGGCCTTTTCCGCAGCCTCGGAAGAGGTGGACGCAATAAACACTTTTCCATCGTCATCGATATCAATGGATTCAACACCGGTGGCTTCAATGATTTTCTTGATGGTTTTGCCTCCCGGGCCGATGACTTCCCCGATTTTTTCTTGAGGAACTTGGGTGGTCAGGATCCGCGGTGCATATTTGGAAAGTTCCGCGACGGGCTTGGCAATGACGGATTGCATATTATTTAAAATGATCGTCCGCGCCGATTTGGCTTGTTCCACGCCTTGGATCAATATGTTTAAGGGGACGCCTTTAATTTTTAAATCCAGCTGAATCGCCGTGACTCCCTGAGGTGTCCCGGCAATTTTGAAATCCATATCCCCAAAATGGTCTTCCGATCCCATAATGTCTGTCAACAAACGGTAATCTTTATTTTTGGACACCAACCCGATGGATATCCCCGCTACGGTTTCTTTAATCGGAACACCCGCGGCCATTAAACTTAAAGATCCCGCGCACACCGAAGCCATGCTGGAGGACCCGTTCGATTCCAAAATTTCAGAAACGACACGAATCGTATAAGGGAATTCATCTTTGGTGGGCAACACCGCCTTCAATGCTTTTGCGGCCAACGCTCCGTGGCCAATCTCTCGACGGCCGGGACCTCGCGTCGCCCGTGCTTCCCCGACACTAAATGGAGGGAAATTGTAATGCAACATAAAATTCTGGTAGGAAACGCCTTCAAGCGATTCGATCAGTTGTTCATCACGTTTCGTTCCCAGCGTGACGACTGCCAAGCTTTGCGTTTGACCGCGCGTAAAAAGGCTGGAGCCGTGCGTCCGGGGCAGAACATTGATTTCGGAGGTGATTTGACGAATGTCCTGAAGTTTTCTTCCATCCGCCCGAATCCCTTTCTTAAAAATCATTTCACGAACAACCTCATATTCCACTTGATCAAGGATCATCTTAATATGATTGGCCGTAACATCCTTGTCATTGATCTTGAATCCATCGAAAACCGACAAGTCCTTGATGACTTCATCCAATAGTTTCCTTAATGCTGTTTCCCGTTCCTCTTTATTGGCGATCTGATAAATTTTGTTTAATTGGTTGATGGTCAAGCCAGCAACTTTGTCTTTAAGGCCGGCGGGAGGAAGGTACAATTCAACATCCGCTTTAGGCTTCCCGATTTTCTTCCGAAATTCATTTTGAATTTCACGGGAAGGCTGCAATTGGTCAAAAGCGAATTGAAGGGCTTCCGTAATTTTTGCTTCGCTCAGTTGCGTGGCTTCGCCTTCAATCATGACAATCCCATCAGCGAGCCCTACGACGACTAAATCCAGCAGGCTCTGGGTTTCTTGCTCATAAGTAGGATTCACGACAAACGCATCATTCACCAAGCCGATGCGTACCACCCCCACAGGCCCTTCATAAGGGATGTCGGAAATGTGCAATGCTGTTGAGGCCGCGATCAGCGCAATGATGTCCGGTTCTGTTTCGTCATCGCTACTTAACACCGTACAGCTGACCACAACATCATAATAAAATCCTTCGGGGAATAAAGGCCGGATAGGGCGATCAATCAATCGAGCCGTCAAAACTTCCTTTTGAGTGGGGCGTCCTTCTCTCTTGAAAAATCCTCCCGGGATCCTCCCGGCAGCGTATGTTTTTTCGGTATATTCGACCATCAGAGGAAAAAATTCGGCGTCCTCCTTTGGCTTTTGGGCCATACAAACCGTGGCTAAAACAGAAGTCCCACCGACGGTAGCTGTCACCGCGGCATTTGCCTGTTTGGCCAATTTCCCACTTTCTAAAATTAAAGTCCGTCCCCCGCCAAAGGGAATTTCCATGTGCGTTAAAGCCATTATTGTCTCCTCATTTCCGCAAGTCTAGTTTTGATATTGTTTCTTGATATTTTAGGGGGTTCTGCTTCTTCAAATAGGTTAAAAGGCGGCGCCTTTTGCCAATCATCATCAAAAGCCCACGGCGGGAATGAAAATCCTTCTTGTGGTTTTTGATATGGCCGGAAAGATAGTTGATTCTTTCCGTCAATAGGGCAATTTGCACCACCGAAGAGCCGGTATCTTTAGAATGGGCCTTGAAATTATCGATCACTTCTGTTTTCCTTACTTTGACTAAAACCAATGCCTGCCTCCTTCTGGTGTCACTCGTGTTATTTTCTTAATTCTTAATTCTAATCGGGCGCTATTATACTATTACTATATTTAATAGTCAAGCTAATTGCTGGGGGCTGTCAAGCCAAAATTAAAATGTCCTAGTTCTACCAAAATAAAAATGTCCTAATTGCTGGGGGAAGATCAACTATCCACCCCCATAGACAAAAAGAACTAAAGGCCACCCAAATTTTCTTGTTTGCATCAACTTAGTTTTCATAAAAATACTTTTGAACTACCAAGAGTTTTCATTATAATAATGAATGATGATTGACGAAGACAACGAAGGGCTTAAACTGGGCGCCGTGATTGTGGGCCTCATCCTTCTCTTATCGTGGGGGACGCTGACGGCCCTGAAACACTTACTGAAATCAACCCCTCCCGTACCCCGCATCAGCTCTGACGATCAAATCAAGGAGCAACAACGACGAATGGATGAAATCCGCTACCAGCAGAAACTCCTGATGGAAAACCAACAGCAGAGGATCCGTGATCTTCAGCGAAAATAACTCTCTAGCGCTAGTACCTCGACAGTTTTGTTTTTGTATGTTGATTTCCTTAAATTTAGAGGAATCAACATACAAAAACGATTCGTCGAGGTACTAGCGATGATCACGAGCCTGAAGAATTCGCTGCGTCATTTCTTCTTCATAAAGCCTGCAGATCTTGCGTAATTCTCCCTTCCCCAAAAAAGTAACAATAGCGTTTTCAACGGCCCCAAAACGATTTTTCAAAACCATGTAGTCCGCACGCAATTGTTTCTGATGGCCGTCGACAAATTTTTGCTTGAGGGCATTGCCCTCTTTTTGGGCCATGTATTTCTTGAAATCATTAACCTGCCGGCGATAATCTCCGCTGGCTTTTGTTGATTGGGGTTCGGCCCCTCGGGTGAGATGGCCTAACACAAAACGGTCGACCCGAAGCTGAGTGAAATACCGGTCAATTTTGTCCAACGATTCTTTCGTTGTTTTATAACACCAAACTAAATAGCGGCGAGTCAGGTCTTTTTCGTTTTGTTTTAACTGTTTTTTCATCCAGACTAAAAATTGTCCCCTATTCGTCCTCAACGTTAAAATCGAGGGTATTGACCATTAATTCCAACCCTTCGACTGAAAGATTAAGCGAATTTTCAATGGTTTGGGTTAAAAAGCCTTCCTTTCTTAAAGCGAAAATAACAACGACAATGACTGCGGCAAAAAGCAAGATATATTCAATCGCTGTTTGGGCTCTTTTAGGGAATTTCATCATAGGATAATCCTCTTTTTGAAGGATTCTTGTATTAATATAACACGATCTTGCCGATTCTACCAGGCCTAAGCCCTAAAACTCCTTAAGCATTATAAAAGCCGATACACTTTGTCTTTTTCCCGCGCCTCACGGATGACTTTTAATCCGACGAGCTGGCCTTTGCGGGCCTTCTTCACATTGATGCTCTCAATTTGCAACGAATCGACCTTTTGAACGAAGTCCGTTGATTTTCCGCGGACGTGAATCGTCTGGCCGACATCCAACGCCCCTTTCATTTTAATCACCACGACCGTGATCCGCGGGAAATAATGAGTGATTTCACCGATCAGAATTTCTTTCCGGGGTTTTTTGTTAGAAACAGCTTTAGGCTTAACTTTTGACAAACTCCTGGAAGGGCGCTTGCGAGGCAACTTCTTTTTAGGCTTCTTTTTAGACTTCTTAGACTTCTTCTTCAATTTTCTTGCAGATGTAACTTTTTTTTTGGAAAGCCGCTTAGATCGTCTTTGTTTCGCTCCCGATCGACGAGAAATCCGTTGACGCTTAGAGGCCCTCTTGGGCTTTGATCGATGAATCTGTTTGATGGCTTTGACTGCCGAACGAAATAAACGCTTCAATAAGGACATGCCTCTTCCCTCTTCTTAAGCGATGAATCATAAAAAAATGAAATGGATGAAAGGCTTGGAAACAGCCTTGCTTATTCTGTGGGGGTTGGGACGTTCCCGGGAACTTCAACGAGCGAATTAATGTCCCCGAAAGAGTTGCGCTCTTTACGTGTATTTTGAGGATCTTCGCGCCAAACACCATCAACAATAAACTGATATTTATAGATGCCTGGCTGCAAAGAAATCATGATTTCCCATCGGCCGTTATCTTCGCGCAAGCGGCACGATTCATCCAGCGACCAATCATTGAAGCTGCCTGTGACATAAACAGATTTCGCTCCAGCGGCTTCAATGCTAAATTTCGTGTCAACCAATTTCTGCGCTTCTTCTTTGACTAAATTCTTCATCCGGGACGATAAATCCGCGAATGCCGCTTCCGGGGCCGTTGAGGCTTCCGATGGCGCATCGTCAACGCGAGGAAGCTTGGGGGCCGTCCCCGAAGAGGGCTCTGTCCCAAACCGCGGGAGTTCCCGTCGAGTTAACGTTGATGTTGGCGCGGGGCCTTCTTCCAGCAGAATGAGCTCTTTGGCCAATGCGGCATAATCCTTAGATCCGCGGCAATACTTATCATACAAAGAAACCGTCTGCCCCATGACCGCTGATTCTTTCAATTTGACGTTCACATGAATAATGGTGTCCATTAACAAACCCTTAAATTTTTCTTTGAATGTGGCCAGCATGGAAAAGGAATGGCGCAAACGGGAATCAAACATGGTCACAAGAACACGGCATTCTATCGCATGATTGAGGCGCTCTTTAACCAAATTCACGATGTCCATCAAATGATCAACGCCCTGCATTGAAAAGCGGCTTGTTTCCACAGGAATGATCAATCCTTGGCTGGCCCGGATCGAATTCACCGTCAGGATCCCCAAACTGGGAGGGCAATCGATCAGAATGTAATCATAACGATTTTTAAGAGGCGCCATGGCTTCCAACAGCTTGAGCTCGCGGCCGATTTCATCCGCTAATTCTTGCTCTAATGTCCCCACAAGGATATTGGAAGGGATAATATCAAATTTATCTTCGACACGCTGGATGATGCTGTCAATTTTTAACTTTCGAGGGGTCAAACTGGAAATGACATTGTAAATGCTGTCTTGATTTTTAATATTTAATCCTAACGTCGCATGACCTTGAGGGTCGAGGTCCAACAACAACACTTTTTTCCCGTTAATGCCTAGTGCTGAAGCTAAGTTGATGGCTGTGGTGGTCTTCCCACATCCCCCTTTTTGATTCGCTATCGATATAATTTTCATTTGTTTTTAATCTCTTCCTTTAACTTGTCAACCGGATATTTTCGATGAGAAGGACACCTGTGGCGGATTGGACATTCCAGGATTCAAGTTCAAAACTAATGGTTTTCACGTTCGACCAATCAGAAATTTGTTTAAACGTTTCCAAAGGGATTTGAAACTCTTGCCACGACTTATCAACGCCCTGTAAATAATAATACGATTGCTCATTGCGGGCATTGACAATGACGACTTTCACAATCCCGGGGCCGCTGCCTTCCCAGCCGCGCAACGCAAATCGAAGCTGCTTATAACGAGCGGCATCGAGCGACGGCAATGTCAGCGAAAAACGCTGAACAGGCGTCCCCTGGGTCTTAAAATCATAAGCCAGGCGGATGGGCCCTTCGTGCAGGGAATAAATAATGTTTTCTCTTAAATGGCTTCCCTGCTTTGTTAAAAAAGCGGTCAACCCGTAAAAAGCGCTCGCAAAAATAATCAACGTAATGCCAAAGTTAATGACTAACCAAGCATTGAGTTGCCGCTCTTTTTTCCCATCATCTTTCTTGCGTTTACCAAGATAGACCTGAGCCAGATGGTCATAAATGTCGTCTCGAGTCATGCGGATAACTACACTTAAAATTGAACAAGATTAATAAAAAATATCCCTAATGAATGCCAGAAGAAATATCATTGAAGGCGAAGGCCTTACGGATAGTTTTAATCATAACAAAATAGATCCCTATTGAAAATACAATTTTCATTTTTTTTTACAAAGGAAATCGTATTTTTACCGTCGGAGACAACGAATTCATCCCTAGGGACGTCGAGGAAAGGGTGGAATGGGGCGAAAATCAAAAGCCCCCTGCCACTTAACGTGAGCAGGAGGCTTTTGACAAACGAAATGTAAACGTCGATTAGAAGTTTACATTGATGTTCGCTAACAATTGCGAAGCCACATCATCGGTATTATCGTGGAACGCATCTCCCGGAATGAACCAGCCCAAGTTTAACCCGAGCTGAACGTCTTCCGTGTAGTCGTAAGTTAACTTAACGTCAACTTCGTTACCAAGAGCGGTCTCGCCAACAACCCCAACAGTTGTTGCGTTTGCTGCAGTGAGACCATTCGGATTTGCTTGCGTAATATCCGTCGCCGGATTAGTGGCTAGGTCTTTATCTAACCAAAGGCCTGTCCAGGAAACTGTCCCGCGAACATCTTCGATAATGTCAGCGGATAACGACACTCCATGGATCCAGGCTCCGGATAAATCAAAGAGGGAGTTATAAATCGTCCCGCCAGCTTGATTTTCGAAGAACGGATCCCAGGCTGTCCAGTTAGGTGTATCACCGTCGTTATTGACAGCGCCGGTTCCCGTTCCTAGACCTTTTTCAGTAACGTCTTTATCCCCTTCAACCCATGTCAGAACATATTGCACGACAGCGTTATTCCCTAGATCACCACCGCCAAGTTTAGGCAATTGGTAATTGGCAATAAATTGAGCTGCGTTTGCATTTCTGTTTTGGCTGACGCTGGTGGTAGTTGTTGTAGAAACAGCTTTTGTACCGAACTGATGGGCATACTCAATTTGTGTATTTAACCCTTCGATCGGATTCGTGCTAACGCGGATACCCGGAAGGAAAATTTTATCCTTCTCGGCGCATTTTGAGCTACCGGTGCAGGTTGTTGTGTCTAAGGCATCCAAGCTGTTATCAAGTTTGGCGAAGAAATAGGTTTCAACTTCTGTTCCCATCGAATCGCCGACTTGATAGTTGGCCACCGTACCGAAAAGGTCAATGTCACCATAATCGGTCGCACTGGCGGTACCACTTTCGTATTCATTGATTTTCGACCAAAACGCTTCAAGCGTTAGGGGATTGTAATCCAAGATAAGGCGAACAGCATCTTGGGCTTTTTGCTTACTTAGGTCTTCGGCCACACTATTAATGCCGGAGTCTGTCGGAGCGGTGTTATTGGTCCCAGCCGAATCAAAGATAAAGCTGTTACCATATTTCCAGCTCTGACGGCCGACCACAACCGTCAGCGGTGAATAAAGCATCTCACGAAGCGTGACATACGCTTCGTAAAGAGATACCGTTGAATCACTGCCGCTACCGCCGTTGGCTGAATTGATGTCATTTTCCCAAGCTCTCTCATTAATCAACCCAACGTGAGCAGATACTTGATCGCTAAGATCAGCATCCACCTTCAGGATGGTTTGCGTAATGAAAGCATCTTGGTCTTGATCGCCAAGACCGGCAGTGCCAGCGCCGAAATGGAAATCATTTCGGTCGATGTACGTAGTGTCGATGCTCCCACTGATTTTGATGTTCTGTACGCTAGCAAAAGCAGGGACAGCGACAAAGGCCACAGCCACAGCAATCGCTAATACGATTAATTTTCTCATTGTCTCCTCCAAAAAGTTGAAAAGTAAATCAGCCAGCGGTTCTGGCTAATTTATCTTTCTCTTATAACTATCTATGAACTAAGCACATAGGCTTAGAAGAATGTCATCTAAGACCAGTTTACAGATGATTTCGGACCGAATAGTATTCATCCCTCCTTTCTTGGTCGAATTAAAATCACCACTGGGTTAAGGAATTGGTATTGTGTCTATTGTCACATGAGCCCAATTTCATGTCAATCATTTTTAAAAAAATTTTCACTATCCCCCTAAAAACAGCCCTGATAGGGCTTAGGGCCTATTTCCCCCCTCGAGAACTTAACCATTCGCTTTGATTTCACTGAAAAGTCAACCTCTACGATACCCGTTTCGTCACCCGAGTTAGTCTATTGTTAAGAACTTTTAACGCAAATCGATCTGTGACGCCTGCCTACCGGTCACCGCTTGCAGCGGGATCCCGCCAACGGCGGTGACAGGCAGGCGGGAGAACAGTAAAATGGTGCCCCTGGGCCGATTCGAACGGCCGACGCCGGCCTTAGGAGAGCCGCGCTCTATCCAAACCTGAGCTACAGGGGCAATTTCCTTAATTTTATGTAGAAAAATTGCAACCAGTCCTGAGGCTCTCCAGAGCCGAAGGGCAGGGGCAACTATGTTATTCCCAAAATATATAATATTTGTATTATTATAGCTATTTATTATGTTGTGCAATAACTTCCGCAAAGGCCGGCGGAGGAACATACCCTAACAATTGAGCTTCTTCGCAATATTCGACACCTTTTTTGAAATCCTCTTGGGCAAAGGCCACAATACACAAATTGGTCCAAGCGTTGAGATGGTTACGGTCAATATTCACGGCCTTTTCGTAAGCCTCCCTCGCCTCAGCCAACTTCCGTTGCCCATAATAGACATTTCCTAAATTATAAAAAGCCTCGGCATTTTGAGGGTTATATTTGATGGCCAACAGATAATTGTTAATGGCGCTTGTTTTGTTATTGGCCGCTTCGTCGAGATACGCCAAATTGAAATAGGCTTTAGCATTGTGGGAATCGACTTTCGCGGCTTTTTCATAATACTGCCGGGCCTCTTGCGGCTCGCCGCTTTTGACGGCCAAAACCCCTAAATTAATATAGGCATCCGACTGAAAAGGATCGACGGAGAGCGAATGCTGATACAAGCCCGCGGCCTCTTGAACACGCCCCATCTCTTTGTACAGATTTCCCAGATTGTAAAGGCTGGCGGCATGGTGGGGATCAATATCCAAGGCCATCCGATAGGCGGAAGCCGCCCGCTCTTGATCACCCATCTCCATATAAAGGTTCCCTAAATTTGAAAATGATTTCGCCCGTAACGGGCGTTTGTGAATAATCGCGGCTGTTAACCCTTCGAGGGCCTCATGTCTCGCCTTCAAATACGTGGAATCCCCCGGTGATTTTGTTAACGCCTCATTAAGCGCCACAATCACATTAATGTAAAGATCTTCCTCCTGGGGATTTGTGGCGATATCTTGCTGATAAGCATAGACCGCTTTAGGAGCGTCGCCCATATCACGATAAAGGTTCCCTAGCTGAAAATGCGCGTGGCCAAACGCAGGGTCTAACGCCACGGCCTGTTTCAAGTGATCAAAAGCTTGCTGGTAAAGGCCAAAATCCTTGTAAAGCAATCCCAAGTTGTAATGGGCGTCGGTAAATTTAGGATTGGCGGCAATGGCTCGTTGGTACAATTCTATGACTTGACGAACATTGGCCAAACTTTCCGACGGAATATCCAAAGCATCCCACGCGACCCCCTCTCCTTTTAACTTAAGCACATTCTTGAAAATTTCCTGGGACTGTTGATATTGCGGGCTCTCCTTTAATTCCGTTGCCAACGCCGTTAACGCCACAGGCTCATTGGGATAGACGGAAAGCTGATGATTCCACAGGCTCATCGTATTGTTCCAAATCCTGTTTTGCTCAAATGTTTTTGTTGCCAAGAATCCGCCGGCCAAAACAAGCAACATAACAGGGAAGAGGCGTCCGGCCACGGTTGAAGACATGCGGCTCTTTTCTTGAAGCTTCGCATATCCTAACCCCAATAGAAGGCAAACCCCTAAACTCGGCAAATACATAAACCGGTCAGCCACAATATTAATATCGGCCGACGTATCGTAGCGGAGCAAAAAGAAAATCGATAAAAAGAAAAACAGGAAGGAAAAAAGAAACCACCGGCCCCACCCCTGGCGCTTGCCCCGCCAAAGGCGGGGCCATAAAGCGATGGCCAACAACCCAATGACAACAACCGATCCGGCATAGTCGATCTGCGCCCAAGCAATGGGTTCGGGCAAACGATGCACAGGGACTAAAACCAACGGCAGCATAAATTGCCTTAAATAAAAAATAAATGTCCAAGCCCAGATGAGAATCCCGCTCGTTAACCCTTCTCCGGGAATACGCGCATTAGGCAAATACGTGATTAACGTAATCAGCCCGATCGCGACCAAGAGCGGAATTTTTTCAACCGCTGCAGCAATCCCCAGCCGACGGCCTTTCATCCAATCCAAAAGTAAAAGAATCAGCGGTAAACTCAAGGCCATGGCTTTAGACAAAACACTCAATATCCCCAGGATCGTTGTCAAGATCAGGAATCCGTATGCCGGCGTGATCGAGGAATTTTTGGGGGCACCCGGGATTTTTAACGAATCTAGATATTTCAGGTAACTGAACATGGCCCAAGCGTAAAAAAATGCGTACAAAACGTCCTTGCGTTCCGTCACCCAAGCGACAGACTCGACGTGCATCGGATGAATGCCAAAGATCAGCGACGCGACCGCGCTGGCGGCCGTCCCCAATCCCAGCCGCAATCCAATCAAGAAAACAAACACCGTTACCCCGGCATGCAATAAAATATTGGTGGAATGATAAACAAAAGGATTTAAGCCAACAAAATGATATTCAACCGCGAACGACAGCACGGTTAAAGGAATGTATGTTTTATTCACTTTGTTTGTGAAAATATCGAGGAGATGGTCGCGGTCTAACGCACGCACGTCCAAATTATCCAACAGGTGGACGTCGTCATCCCACTGGACAAAATGACTGGTGAACGAAGGCGCATACGCAACAAGCACCGCCCCCGAGAGGAGGGCCATCATCAAAAAATGACGATACTGCGAAGTAAAAGCCTTTAGATTATTCATACGGGAATACGATTTTCTGAATCAACGAGTCAAGGCGGGGATGGACTAAAAACCTAATACTTAAGCACAGAATAAATCTCAAACTCTTTGAGTTTATTTTTCCCTTTAAGGAACTTCAGCTCCACCAGAAACGCAACACCGGCAATGACCGCTTGCTGGCTTTTGAGCAAATCAATCACCGCGCGAATGGTCCCTCCCGTCGCTAAAAGATCATCGACAACCAACACCCGGGACTGCGCAGGAACAGCGTCCTCGTGAATCTCGAGCGTATCGTTGCCGTACTCCAAGGCGTACGTAATGCTTTTCGTTTTGTAGGGCAACTTCCCTTTTTTACGGACAGGAACAAACCCGACCCCCAATTTATAGGCCAGCGCGCCTCCGAAAATGAACCCCCGCGCTTCAACACCGACGACCAAGTCAATCTTTTCCTTGCGGAACTTCTTGGCCAAAAGGTCAATCGACTTTTTAAACGCTTGCTTGTCTTGCAACAATGTCGTGATGTCTTTAAACACGATCCCCTGTTTAGGGAAATTGATGACATCACGGATCCGTTGTTTTAATTGAGATTTAGTTAGTGTCTGCGCCATTAATGTTTTCTTTCGCCGACAGATTTACGCTTGACCAACTTGGTCGGGAGAACAAGCTTGAGCGGCAACCGGGCTTTCCCGCGGCTGATGAGGCCTAAATTTTCCGCCCCTGATCGCCCCATTTCCATTAACGGCTGGCTCACGGTCGTCAAAGGGACAGAGCTGGTCGCGTTCAACGGATTGTCATCGAAGCCAATGACGGAAAGCTCCTCGGGGATATTGATGTTCATCGACCTGGCCACGTCCATCAGCTCTAAGGCCATGACGTCGCTGGCCGCAAAAATGGCGGTGGGCCTGTCTTTGAGTTTCAATAATTTTTTGGCAGCGGCCCGTGCCGGTGTGCGCAAAAAATCGCCAAACACCGTATAGTGGCGCGGGGCGATAATTTTATGTTCCAGCAACGCCTCCCGATACCCTTCCAACCGCATCAATCCGGCCTGCGTTGTGGTATCGCCGGCGATGGTGGCAATGTCTTTATGCCCTAACCGAATGAAATATTCAACGACCTGCAATCCGGCCTTTTTGTTATCGACCGCCACATAATTCATCGGTTCATCCAAAATATTATTCAACACCATGCAAGGCATGCCCCGGCGGATGGCTTTTTTGACAACATCGATGTCATTGTCGATGTCGGCAAAAATGATCCCGTCGATATAATTTTTGTCCATCAACGTGGAATCCAGCCACCCCCGATGATCGGAACGATCGACGATATGCACGAGAAAATCAGCGTTCAGCCGGCTGGCGGAATAACTCACCCCGCGGATGATTTCTCCGGCGTAATAGGAATGAAAAATGTCTTCAAACCGGGGAATGACTAAAACGTATGTCGCTTTTCTTTTCAGGCTAGTCATGATCCTGCTCTTTCTTTTGCTGTTCGATGATTTGGCGGATTTTTTTAATGGTGGCCGATTCTAACTGGCGGATCCGTTCGCGCGAGACGCCTAATTCTTTGGCGATCTCAGCCAGTGTGTGCGTATTGCCGTCGCTTAAACCAAAACGCATGTCGAGGATTTTACGTTCCCTCTCATTAAGCATATCCAAAAATCCAATGGCCCGCTCTTTATTGAAGAAAATTTCAAGTTGCTCATCAGGTGCGGCAATATTTTCATCTTCGATAATATCCTTGACCTGGCCGTCGCCGCCTTCGCCAATGGGCGCGTCCAAACTCGACATTTTGGCAATGGAATTTTCCAAATCACGCACTTTATCGACGCTGACTTTGAGTTTTTTCGCCACTTCATTGACATGGGGTCTGCGTTTAAGGTGATGAGTGAGCTTTTCAGTGGCTTTTTTGTACTTGAGGATTTCTTCATTCATATACACAGGCACGCGGATCATTTTCCCCTGGTCAATAATCGCCCGGGAAATGCCTTGTTTGATCCACCAAGCCGCATACGTTGAGAAACGAAATCCTCTGTCGGGATCAAACTTCTCCACGCTCTTCATCAACCCGATATTGCCTTCCTCAATTAAATCACTTAACGGGACGCCCAAATTAACGTAGCGCTTAGCGATGCTGATGACAAGCCGCAGGTTGGCTTTAATCATCCGTTCGCGGGCCTGCTTGTCGCCTTTTCTAATGAGCAAAGCGAGCTCAACCTCTTCCTGTGCGTTTAACAGAGCAATCGGCCGGACATCCTTAAGGTACGCTTTGATAGGATCCATCATGAAGCCTCAACTAAATTATCTTTTCGTTTTCTTAGCACTTGCCTTAGGCGTCTTTTTCCCAGACCCATTCGCCTGTAAGGCCGCTTGGGCGGCCGCTAACCGGGCGATCGGCACGCGATACGGCGAACAGCTGACATAATCCATCCCGACTTTCTGACAAAACGCAATCGAGGCTGGATCTCCGCCGTGCTCCCCGCAAATCCCTATTTTTAAATCGCGCCTAACGGAACGCCCTCGTTGCACACCCATCTCGATCAATTGTCCAACACCTTCAATATCGATGCTTTGGAAAGGATCTTCGGGCAAAATATCCTTCGCGATGTAATCGGGCAAGAATCCGCCGATGTCGTCACGCGAAAACCCAAATGTCATTTGCGTTAAATCATTGGTCCCGAAAGAGAAAAATTCGGCGATCGACGCCAGCCGATCGGCCGTCAGCGCCGAACGCGGGATTTCGATCATTGTCCCGAACATGTACGGGATTTTCTTCACATGATACTTCTTGCACGTTTGTTGATAAACGTTGTCGACAATTTTCTTTTGATGGGCCAATTCTTTTGTCTCCCCAACGACAGGGATCATGATTTCAGGATAAATCTTTTTCCCTTGCTGGATCAGCTCAATCGCCGCTTCGAAGATGGCACGGATTTGCATTTCGGTCACTTCCGGATACGTGACGCCCAAACGCACGCCGCGATGGCCCATCATCGGATTGGATTCATGAAGATTAGCGGCCCGTTTTCCCAACACTTCCATCGAAATCCCTAAACTGTTAGCCAGATTCTTGAGCTGGTCTTCATTTTTGGGAACGAATTCATGGAGCGGCGGGTCCAAGAGACGAATCGTGACAGGAAACCCATTCATCGCTTCCAATGTTCCCTTAATATCATGTTTGACATGGGGGAACAATTCATCCAATGCCCGGCGGCGCTCTTGTTCATCTTTGGAAACGATCATTTTCCGCAATTTAAAAAGAGGTTCCTCGGAATTTTTGCCGTAGAACATGTGTTCGGTACGGAAAAGCCCGATCCCTTCGGCCCCGAACGCGCGCGCTTTCGCGGCATC
The DNA here is from genome assembly GCA_020053475.1 of Candidatus Omnitrophota bacterium. Lineage (GTDB taxonomy): Bacteria > Omnitrophota > Gorgyraeia > Zapsychrales > Zapsychraceae > JAGVNC01. The sequence continues at coordinate 32,694 of JAGVNC010000073.1, forward strand.
CTCGGGGGTATCGGCGTTGGTGCGGATTTTAAGCGTCCGCGCCGTATCACAAATTGTTAAAAATTCATTGAGGTATTCATTCTCGGAAGACGCATCGATCATGCCGAGGCGTTTTTCGTAAACCGCCCCTTTGGTCCCATTGAGAGTGATCCAGTCTCCTTCTTTAACGACGGTGCCATTCACATGGATTTCTTTTTTGCTGGCATCGATGTCGATGGTGGAGCAACCGACGATACAGCATTTTCCCCAGCCACGCGCAACCAACGCGGCATGGGACGTCATCCCGCCGCGGGCAGTCAGGATCGCCTCGGCGGCGCGCATGCCTTCGACGTCTTCGGGATTGGTTTCTTCGCGCACCAAAATCACTTTCTTCCCTTCTTTTCTCCAACCAACAGCATCTTTGGCATTAAATACAACCTGGCCACTTGCCCCCCCGGGGCCGGCCGGCAATCCCTTGCCTAACAATTTTGCTTTCTTTTCTTCGATCGGATCGATAATCGGATGTAACAGTTCGTCCAACTGGGCCGGAGTCACGCGTTTGATCGCTTCCTCGTTGGAAATCAATTTCTCTTTGACCATGTCGACGGCCATCCGCACCGCGGCCGGGCCGTTGCGTTTCCCGGAACGGCACTGGAGCATATAAAGAACGCCTTCCTCGACGGTAAATTCGATGTCTTGCATGTCGCGGTAGTGCTTTTCCAGGCGTTGGCGGATACGATCGAGCTCTTTGTACGTTTTGGGGCTTAACTTCTCAAGGATCACAAGTTCTTTATTAAAATCACTTTGCGAATAGGAATTGATAGGAGCCGGTGTCCGTAACCCTGCGACAACGTCTTCGCCTTGCGCATTGACAAGATATTCGCCATAAAAACTATTCTCCCCGTTCCCCGGGTTACGGGTAAAAGCCACCCCTGTCGACGATGTATTCCCTAAATTTCCAAACGCCATGGCTTGGACGTTGACAGCGGTCCCCCATTCGTCAGGGATCCCTTCGATCCGCCGGTAAGCAATGGCGCGTTTGCCGTTCCAGGAAGAAAACACCGCGCCGATCCCGCCCCACAATTGTTTCGTGGCATCATCCGGGAACTCTTTTCCTAACACATCTTTAATCCGTGCTTTATAAACGGCAACCAACTCTTTTAAATCTTCCGCGGTTAAATCAGAATCGCTTTTCGCGCCGCTTTCTTTCTTCTTGTGCTCCAAAATTTTATCCAATTGAGCGCGGATCCCTTGGCCGTCCTTGGGTTCGATCCCTTCGCTTTTTTCCATCACAACGTCGGCATACATCGTAATCAACCGTCGATACGCATCGTAAGCGAAGCGTTCGTTGCCGCTCTTGCGGACCAGCCCTTCGATTGTTTTATCCGTCAATCCGACGTTCAAGACTGTTTCCATCATCCCGGGCATCGAACTTCGGGCACCGGAACGGACAGAAACCAAAAGAGGATTTTTTAAGTCCCCGAATTTCTTGCCGGTGATCTGTTCAACCTTCTTTAACGCGGCATTGACCTGTTCAGCCAGTCCTTGCGGATATTTTTTGCTCTTTTGATAATAATAGGTACAAACCTCCGTCGTGACCGTGAATCCCGGAGGAACAGGTAAACGCAAATTTTTATGCCCCGCCATTTCAGCCAAATTCGCTCCCTTGCCGCCCAAAAGATTCTTCATTTGTGCCGTTCCGTCAGCTTTTCCGCCACCAAAAGAATAAACATACTTCTTAGCCATGTCTTGTAACCCTTTCTTTTGTAATGTTTTAAAATTCGAAATCCGAAGCACGAAGCTCGAAACAATTAATAAATTAAAAATTCATAATTTTTAAAACCTTTTTAGGTTATTTTAACTTTAAATTTGTTTCGTATTTCGAATTTCGTGCTTCGAATTTAAGCCATTGTTCGTTATAAATTTTTATTCAATTTATCTTCTAAATATCGTTGAACATTATCAACAGGAACACGCTCTTGGCGCATCGTATCACGTTCACGCACCGTCACTTGCTTGTCTTCCAACGATTGGACGTCCACCGTCACGCAATAAAATGTCCCGATTTCGTCCTGGCGCCGATAGAGTTTGCCGATCGCCGCTGTATCGTCGTAAACGCACGTAAATTCTTTTTGTAGATCTTTTTTAAGATTTTTTGCCAACGCCACCAGTGGCTCATTCTTCTTGATTAAGGGCAAGACCGCCACCTTAATCGGGGCTAACGGTTTGCTCAAACGCAAGACCACGCGTTGGCGGCCTTCCACTTCTTCTTCATCATAAGCGTCCACGAGAAAAGCCAACGTGGCGCGGTCAACACCGCCCGAAGGCTCGATGACATGAGGAAAAAATTTTTCGGTGGTAACAGGATCTTGATATTGGAGATCAACGCCGGAAAATTTGGCGTGTTGTTTAAGGTCATAATCACTGCGGTTGGCGATCCCTTCGAGTTCCGACCATCCGAAGGGGAATTGATATTCGATGTCGGTGCATCCTTTGGCGTAATGGGCCAATTCGTCGCTGGCATGCGGACGCTGTTGAAGGTTTTCTTTGCGGATCCCCAGGCTAGTGTACCAGCTAAACCGTTCGTTGATCCAGCGCTCGTAGCAGGCCGCGGCGTCTTTGGGTGTTGTGAAATATTCAATTTCCATCTGTTCAAATTCGCGCATCCGAAATGTAAAATTCCCCGGAGTTACTTCATTGCGAAACGATTTCCCGATCTGGGCGATCCCAAAAGGCAATTTCCGGTGAGTGGCGTCCAACACATTCTTGAAGTTAACGAAAATCCCTTGGGCGGTTTCCGGCCGTAAATAGATGATACTGGATTCGTCGGCAACCGCTCCCACCTGCGTTTTAAACATCAGGTTAAACGCCCGGCCTTCGGTGAATTCCGTGCCGCCGCATTGGGGACATTTGCCTTTAATTAAATGATCTTCACGAAACCGTTTATTGCACTTCTTACATTCGACGACAATGTCGTTGAAATTGCTCGTGTGCCCTGACGCTTCCCACGTCTTTGGATGCATCAAAATGCTGGCATCCAGGCCGACCATATCGTCGCGTTCGTGAACAACGGCCTTCCACCACGCCGCTTTCACGTTGTTTTTCAATTCTACACCCAAAGGGCCATAATCCCACGTGCTCCCCAAGCCCCCATAAATTTCCGAAGAAGGAAAGATGAATCCACGCCTCTTGCAGAGCGAAACAATCTTTTCCATGGAGGTAGCAACGGCGTTACGCATGAGGAAAATATTCTAGCGAAAACATCTTAAAAATGCAAGCATTTCTATTTATCCGCAGCGCTTTGTCCGCCTTAGGCGGACAGCAAGGGGGCATTTCCATCTATAATCTTAATATTATTATAAGGCAAACAAGCAGGATTAAACAAGGCTCTTAAGCGCCCGCTGGGGCCGTTCGTACTTAAGGAGGGAATATTTCAAATCGATGATTTTACGCCGTTGGAGCCTTTTCAGCGCACGAAACTGAAGGCCCAAGCGGTATTCACGTTCCGGCGCGGGAAGAAATTTATAGCTCATTGAAGTATTTCCAAAATTTCTTTTTCTTTCCCTCTAACCAAAACGCCAAGAATTTTCTTCTGCCATTTTGAAGGAACAGACCCAAAAACCGTTTTGATTTTTCCGGCCTCGCCTTTTCTCATAAGGGCATTTAATATTTCAAGCGCCATGATCCTGTCTTTAGCGGCTTTATCTTCATTTTGCCTTCTTTGGGAGATCATCAGCTTATGCAGGGCGAAATTGGCCGGATGCGGAAGAAAAACATGAAAATCCGCCACTTTTACTTTAACGGTATCTTCCGCGAGGAAATTCAGAAACCGCAGGGCTGTCGCGTTGACTTTTAACTGCGGCAATGAAACGGGCTTATCCGTGCCGCGGCCTTTTTCAGGGGACAAAAATTCCACAACCAGATCGGGATGCTCCAATTTCATATATCCTTGTGTGCCCCTGTAACCGATAACAAACCCGAGGTCCTTTAAAAGTCCGGGAACATCGACATTCACCCGGATCCTCTCGGATGAGGGACAAGGAAATCAACATCCCTTGTTTTAATGGTTGAAAGATATTTTACTCCGGCGAAATATTCCTTATAAAACGGCATGCACCAACTGCCTATCAGAATAACGCCGCCGAGCAAATTCCGGCTGCTTAACCTTCTTAAAACTTCAACACACAGTTCATACTGATTCTTTTCCACGCAGCGCGCTCCTTAAGAATCTGACCTGCTTTTTGACCTGAGATAACAATTTCCTATACTTTGCCCTATACTCTTTCACTTCCTTGTTCTTTCTTATTTCACTCTCTGACACTTTCCCCTTATAAATAAACTTGATCTTCCCCTTTTCCCGCAACAAAAGATAATAATATTCGTGCCCCTTGACCTTCTTTTTGACAAGACTTCCCTTGGGCAACTTAGCCAGTTCTCTCTCATAACTTTTCTTCATCTGTAGAGAATTCGCGAGCTCTTCCTTGAGGACCCCTTTGATGACTCCCATATTCTTCTCCGGTTTCAGTCAGATCTGTTACCATACAATTTATGGAATATTATATTTTGTATGACAACTGATGTCAATCCCAAATTACCATACAACTGCACTATTTGTCCGCCTTAAGTGGACAGCAAGGGGGCATTTCCATCTATAATCTTAATATTATTATAAGACAAACAGGCAGGATTAAACAAGGCTCTTAAGCGCCCGCTGGGGCCGTTCGTACTTAAGGAGAGAATATTTCAAATCGAGGATTTTACGCCGTTGGAGCCTTTTCAGCGCGCGAAACTGAAGGCCCAAACGATATTCACGTTCCGGCGCGGGAAGAATGGATCGGACGACCGTTTCGACTTCAACAAGTTCATAAAACCGGCATTCGGCCAGGAAGTTTGTCTCGTGCACGACAAACTTTAGATTTAAAATGGTCTCCTCCGGCAAATAAAGATGCGTTAAAAGCGCCACGCCGCCTTCGCTAAAGTCGAGGGTGTGGGATTCATATTCACGGCCCTCTAAGGAGATATTGTCAAATGTTGGCTTCTGGATATTCGGTCAAACCGAATTTTTAGGAGTATCCCGACGAATATTTGCCCTTTCATTGCCGCTACGTTCAA
>JAGVNC010000046.1 GCA_020053475.1 Candidatus Omnitrophota bacterium
TAAGAATCGCTCTTGGGGTACTTTCAAAAATTTTGAACCCTCAAAATAGGACATTTCTGTTTTGCTAAGAATAGGACATTTTAGTTTTGTCTTTACAAGACCACGAGATTCTTTTGCCCGCCCGATATAAATAATATATACTTATGCTATGAATACTTATATTAAAAGAGGGATTTCCTTCTTTCTTTTGGGGGCATTCTTCGTCAATTCCATTATTCCGTCGTCATATGCTCAGAGTTTGGCAAATCCCGCCCTTGGTCTGACAGGCCTGTCTGCGCCGGGGACCATGCTTTTGCCGAGCGCGGCTTTTTCGCCGCCGATGATCACGGGGATGACCATCCACCCTGAGAATCCTCTTCAGTTTGATTTTATCGTCGATACAGGAGATGACCGCCTGCAAGGCGAAGCCCTGAAACAAGAATCCCAAAAACTCATTAATTATTTTATGGCGACACTGACCGTCCCCGAGGACGAGATGTGGGTCAATTTGTCGCCTTATGAGAAGGACCGAATCATCGCCGATGGGCTCAGCAAAACGGAAATGGGCCGGGACATGTTGGTCCAGGACTATCTCCTCAAACAACTGGCCGCTTCGCTTCTTTATCCGGAAGGGAAAGTCGGACAAGAATTCTGGCAAAGGGTTTACACAATGGCCCAACAGACATTGGGAACAGCCGAAATCCCCACGGACTTTTTCAATAAAGTTTGGATTGTTCCTCAGGACGCCGCCGTTTATGTGAATGGAAACAATGTTTTTGTGACTCAGAGTCATCTCAAGGTCATGCTGGAGGAGGATTATTTGTTAGCTGTCAGTCAACAGTCGCCAGTGACCAGTGAAAAGACTGGCGACCGGCGATCCCCTGAAATCGCTTTGCGATTTCGGGGATTAAATCCCGGGAAGGCGGAGCCTTCCACGGGACTAGCGACTGGCGACGATAAGGAAACAACCAAAGTATCCACCCAAGTGATCAAGGAAATATTAATTCCAGAAATCGAACGTGAAGTCAACGAAGGCAAAAATTTCGCCAATCTGCGGCAGATTTACAATTCGATGATCCTGGCGACGTGGTACAAAAAGAAACTCAAACATAGTTTATTAGAGCAAATTTATCTCGATCAAAACAAAACCAACGGCCTTGAGCTCGAAGACAAAACGATCAAAGAGAGAATTTATTACCAATACCTCGACGCATTTAAGAAAGGCGTTTACGATTATATTAAAGAAGATTACGATGCGCAGACCCAGGAAGTCGTCCCGCGGAAATATTTCTCGGGAGGATTGGTCAAGCCCGATCATGTTGCGGACCAGGCAATGTTACCGGCGGGTTACTTGGTCGAGGCTGAAAGAAATCCCGATGTGTTCGTGAGAGTGAACGCCGAACCGTTAAGCGAAAAGGCCGGCGACCAAGCGATGCTGGCCTCTAAAGTGGACTCTGTTTTCGAAGCTGCGGGCAGCGAATCCATAACGCTTGTTCCTGGCGAGTTGAGGACTTGGATCAATTACATGAAGCTGCCTGACGTTAATGCGAACCATATATTTGATGTTGCAATTATTTTTAAACATAATGAAACATTTGCCAGCGCTGTTTTGGAATTAGCTGAAGCTATTGAAAATCGTTCGAAAACAACAGGGAAAGAAGGAGCGATTACAGAAGCTAAAGCATTGATCACGGCCAAGGAGAATGGCGGGGCAGAGCATTCCATCCCGGAAACCCCAGGTATTCTTGGGCCGCCTAAAGCGGAATCGGTTTATTCCATGAAGTTTGCCTCTCCTGACATAGCGATCGAAGTTCTCTCGGCTTTTTCTATTCTAGGGAACAAGAATATAAGAAGAGATGAATTAAGGGAAGCGTTAGTTTTATTAAAAGAATATTTAATGTTTGACAAGGAAGATGAAGACGAGGAGAGAACACTCCTTGCGAAGGACGATAACCTTACAATGTATTTAGCAAAACAGGGATATTTATTGGCCCTCTTAGAAGAGCTAGAGGAAATGATGAATGTTCTAAATATTCCTCCTCGTGAAGATGATGATGTAGCAGCACGTTCTCGTCGTCTTTTAGTTGGTCACGAAGTTATTAAAGGCGATCTATTAGAATCGATCCGAGAAAGGATGAATCCTCTGTTAAAGGAGTTGGCAGCCGTAGTACTCATTTTTAAGGCAACAACGACTTGGGATCTGCAATTTACACAAAGAGATATTGATACATACTTGGTTTATCGTAATGCTGATTCGGATTTTCAGGCACCGGTTAATAGATTAATTCAACGTGTCGGTCAGGCCTTAAAATTACCTCGTCCTCTTATTACAACGATCAAGGATTTAACTGTTGTACGTCGGATGCCTTCAAAATTACCAGGTGATCTCCAGCGTCAATTGGACGATTTTCGAAGTTTGCTTGCTGCAAAGAATGATCTTACAAGTTTGATCTATTTCAATCCTGTTTATTTAAATCGTATCCACGAACTAGCCGATTCAATTGTCTCCGAAACAGGAAATTTGAACGAATTTGGAGGGTTTGATCCAATGGCTGCGAGGCCATTGGTCAATGTGCTTACCCTTCCGGACGCGATGGATTTAAAGGATACTTCTTCTCAGGTTGCCGTCGCTCAGGCCATTCTAAGAGGCATAATTAGTCTACTAGTTTCGGACAAAGAAGCCGGAGTTTCTTTAGAGACGATTGATCCGGAGGTTATGAATATTATGCTCGACGGCGTGAAAATTTTCATCGATCCACAGGCAACGGAATTCCGTTCTTCCTATTCTGCTGAATTTATTCGCCTAGCCGGCGATGTCCCCAAAGCCATGCAGCTTATCGGCAATATTTTATTGGAACACAATTATTCTGTTCATTTGAAAAATTTGGAAGTTTTTCAAAAAGAGTTTAGTCGTTTGGCCGCTATGAGATTTCAAGGAAACCCTGCCAACGATTTGATTAACCGCGGGAATAGATATGGATATGCGAAACGACAGCGTTGGCATTGGTGGTTCCATTGGCGTAAGATTTTCAAGAGGAAGATAGAAATGACCCGAAAAGCCAGAGAAGAGGCGGCAGCTATTTCTCCGGAACAAGCAAGAATAGATCGGGAAAGTGCTAGAAATTCCACCTTGAGAATGCAAAGGATGGGAAAAATAATGTTAGCGATTTCTCAATCATCTCTTGGAGAATTTTTGCGAGAAAATGATATTTTGGAACCATATAAGCTACGCGCAGAGGCCATCACGTTTTTAAGTGACGATTCATGGGATAGGACTAATCGATTGCTGGACCCTAACGGTCTCCATATCCGTCGAGAGAATGCACTTAATTTGTTAAGAGTTAACCAAAAATTTGTCTTATATGATTTGGGAGAAAAGTTTTATCTCATCGGCCCTGCGGATGCGGTGGAACCCGATGCAGCAATGTTGGCTTCTGAAGATATGGGGGTCAAATTGGCAGCTAGGCTCCTTTTTGTTGCAGCAACGTGTTTTGGTTGCGGGGAAGGAGAGCAATCTTTGGAGCCCGCAAAAGGGACAGATGGAGCTGTGGAACGCGTCCTTAGTTCAAGACGCCTTGGTAATGCCCCCGCCATCGTTCATCAACTACAAAGTGATCATTTGGATACTCGCTTGCAGGCAATCGAGGGATTATCTAATGTCTATTTTAATTCGCCAGAGGAATACGTCAATGTATCTCTCGTTTTAATAGACAGGTACTCTGTATATCCTGATTTCGATGGGGATGAACACCTAGGTGCTGAACGAGCACTTTTAGATTTGTTAAAGGATGCTATTAATTCCGGAAGGCTTGAATCCATTCCATCGGCCATCGTAAGAGCCTTAATCCATAAAGATGGAGACCCAGATTATTCAGGGCACTCCGACACATTAATTGGTTTGTTAGGCATCCATTATGAGTCTGTCATGCAAGTGATTGAAGAGTTCGTCTACGGGAATCAATTAAGCTCAAATGACCTGTTAGTCATTAGGAAATTACTCCCACAATACCCAGATGCGATATGGAATCTTTTACAGAATAAATACCCTCATCTTAATTTAGATTATTTCAGTGGAGTTGTAAGGCTCAGCGGACTTACGAATTATGACATATATCCTGTGAAAAAAATTGATCTGCAGTCCGCTGAATTCAAAGCTTTAGCCGAAGATGCAAAAAAGTTTTTGGGATCGGTAAGAAGCGAAGGTCAGGATTATTTAAAATCCCTATTCATTGATCCACCACCTGCAGAAAGAGACCTCAATTATGCTAATTTCGCCATGGCAGTTGCGTTAACATTATATGATCAAATTGATCTCAATGATGCTGGTTCTTTCTCCCGGGCCGCCTTTACGTTTATTGCATTATCAAGCATTAACAATACCTATGGCAATATAGGATCTTCGGGGGCTTGGATTGGTGTCCCATTCATCGAGAAGGTAACAGAAGTGGAGGATTTTATTTTAAATTTAGCGCATGAGATTGGGCATCAATATACAGAATCAGTTCTTGATCTCCTTGATTGGGACGCTTTCGATCTTACCCATCAAACAATCAGTGAATTTATCGCTGATACAATCGCATTTACGGTAACAGATGAGCAACATGTTAGAGGCTTTTTGACAGAGGAGGATAGTTGCCCAAATTGTGATCTTCTCGCAGAGGATGATTATACAAAGAGCGATGAAAAACATGTATCGGCAAGAATGTTTAATATGAAGTTGTTATTATCTGGTCATGAAATTGATTGGCCTGTTATGGTTCAGGCCTTAGGTGATCTTAAAGGAGCGAAGGGCATTTCTTTTGAAGATTTTGCGGAGAAAGTCTTGGGACAATACTTAAAAAGAAAAACAGGGAAGAGTTTAGAGTTACCAAAAGACACAGGAAAAGAAACAAGACATTCTTTACCGGAGGGAGTGATATGGCCAGAAGGTTCAATATGGATTCCATCCAAAGAACGTATTGATCAAATATTTGAGCATTACCTGGGAGATTTGGATGAGGATCAGGCGATGTTGGGCCAGAACCCCGGCGGGATCGATTTTAACGCCAAGAATTTAAATTTAAAAGAACAGGGCCAAGGGCAGGAAATCAACTTTTCTTTAGATAGCTTGCAAAACATCCGTCCCGATCAGGTTAACGGCATTCTCCCTGTGATCATCAACATCACTCCGGTCACGAACTTCCCGCTTTTGCTCGGTTTGTCACAAGACGAAAAAGTAGAGCATTTATCCAATCTTTAGCCTCATGTTCTAGTTTGATGGAAAAGCGATAATTCTTCTTGAGGATTTTTCTCTCCAACGATAGAATATAAACCTAATAATATAACTATTAGTACTTAATATATTTTTGTTTTATTAAGGAAAGTTTGGGAATGAATGACTGCCGCCGTTGAATTCAATGAACAGTTTGCTTTTGCCTACGATTGCTTAGAGAATGGCCGAGAGCATCTTTTTATTACGGGGAAGGCAGGGACAGGGAAATCCACACTCCTCCAGTATTTTCGCGCGCACACGCGCAAGAATGTGGTTGTCCTGGCGCCGACGGGAGTCGCGGCCGTCAATGTCCAAGGCCAAACAATCCATTCGTTTTTCCGTTTTAAGCCGGACATCACCCCCGAAGGCGTTATCAAGATCAAACTCCGCAAAATTCAAAAAGAGCTTTACCGCAAGATTGATACGATCGTCATCGATGAAATTTCCATGGTCCGCGCCGATTTACTGGATTGCGTCGACACGTTTCTGCGGCTATATGGAAAAGAGGCAGACAAGCCCTTTGGCGGAATCCAGATGGTGTTGTTCGGGGATTTGTACCAATTGCCGCCTGTTGTGCCACGCATGGAAAAAGATATTTTTACGGATGTTTACCCGAGCCCGTACTTTTTTGATTCGAACGTTTACCGGTCTTTGCCGGTCAAGGTGATTGAGCTCAATAAGATTTATCGTCAGAAAGAAGAAAATTTCATCCGATTGTTAGGCGCGATCCGCAACAAAATCGTCAATCAACAACATCTTGAGTTTTTGAATACACGCTATCTTCCTGAATTTGAGCCATCGGAGGAAGAACTCTATATTTTCATTACGACGACCAATGCTCTGGCGGACCAGATTAACCGCGAACAGTTGGATCGATTGAAAACCAGGCCCTATCGTTTTGACGGGCTTCTCGAAGGGGACTTTGACACGAAAAGTTTGCCCACGCACCAAGCCCTGGACATCAAATTTGGGGCGCAAATCATGATGTTGAATAATGACCCCAAAGGCCAATGGGTCAATGGAAGCCTGGGGCGTGTTGCCGCTGTTTTAGGAGAGGACGCCGGTACTCTTGTCCGCGTCCAGTTAGAAAATGGGGTCACGATCGACGTCGTGCCTTTTACCTGGGAGATGTTTCGTTTCTCTTATAACGAAGAAACGAAACGGCTGGAATCGCATTCGATCGGCTCTTTCACTCAATATCCCTTGAAATTGGCCTGGGCCGTGACGATTCATAAAAGCCAGGGGCAAACATTTGAAAAAGTCATTCTGGATATCGGTAAGGGCACGTTTGCCCACGGACAGATTTATGTGGCCTTGAGCCGTTGCACGAGTTTGGCGGGGATCGTCCTTAAGAAACCGATTTTGAAAAAACATATTTTATTGGATTGGCGCGTCGTTCAATTTATGCACACACTACAACCATCTGTAACCACAGGAAGTGTCAACGTCGGAAAATACGGCGATGGTTTAAGAAAGGAATTGGTTCCTTATGAAATTAAATAATCCGTTGGTTATTCTTGATCTCGAAGCGACGGGGACATGGGTCGACAAGGATAAAATCATTGAAGTCGCGATGGTCAAGGTTTTGCCGACGGGAGAGAAGGAAATTTATCATCAGAGGATCAATCCGGGCATCCCAATCCCGGCGGAAGTCATTGAGCTGATTGGGATTACAGATAATGATGTCAAGGATGCGCCGCTGTTTAAAGACGTGGCGGAGGGAATCCTTCAATTTATCGGAGATGCGGACTTGGCAGGGTTTAGCGCGGAACGTTTTGATTTGCCTTTGCTGGAACGAGAGATGAACGAAGCGGGCAAAAAATTTGAATGGCAGATGCGCAAAACGTATGACGCGCAGAGGGTTTATCATCTTAATGAGAAACGCGACCTAACGGCGGCCTATAAATATTATTGCCAAAAAGAAATGCAGAATGCCCATACAGCGTTAGCCGATGTCCAGGCCACATGGGAAATCCTTTGCGCGCAAGTCACGCAGTACTGTCCCGGTGACGATAGGATTGAAAGCCTCAATGTTTTTGCTTATAAAAGGACAGAAGCATTTTATGACGATGAGCGTAAATTCCGCTGGTGGAACGGCAAATTATATATGATGTTCGGAAAATACGCGCGCAAAAACAGCCTTCAAGAAATTGTTAAAAAAGACCGGGCGTATCTGGAGTGGGTTGCTTCAGCGAATTTTAGCGAGGATGTCAAAGAATTAGTCAACGGCGCGTTAAGCGGGAAATTCCCCGCGCCCCCGTCATCGGCGTCGAGCAAAGGGGATCAGTTGGAATTATTTTAAAAAAGACAAACTCAAAATCCAAAACTCTAAATCCTAAATAAATTCAAAATCTCAAACTCAAAAAATAGTTTTGTGTTTTGAATTTTGAATTTATTTAGAGTTTTGAGTTTAGGGTTTTGGATTTACTAGGAAGGTATTTACTATGGAAATCGGTATTGTTGGCCTGCCCAACGTCGGGAAATCTTCTTTATTTAACGCGTTAACCGGGGCGGGAATTGCCGCTGAGAATTTTCCTTTCACAACAATTGAACCGAACGTGGGGGTCGTTCCCTTGCCGGACCCGCGATTGGAAGTCCTTTCTGAAAAGAATAAAAGCGCGAAGATCATTCCCGCCGGGATCCGCTTTGTGGACATCGCCGGATTAGTCAAAGGCGCCAGCCAAGGGGAAGGCCTGGGGAACAAATTCCTTTCGCATATCCGGGCAGTGGATGCCGTGGCCCATGTTGTGCGTTTTTTCCGCGATGAAAATGTCATCAGAGTCCTCCCGGAGTTGGATCCGATGAAAGGCGTGGACATTGTTGAGACGGAATTGTTGCTGGCTGACCTTCAACAAGCGGAAAAAGCGCTGGAAAAGGTTCAAAAGATCGCTAAGTCCGGAGAAAAAGAAGCGAGAGACAAACAATTGTTATTAGAAGGGATCGTGAAAGCGTTTAACGAAGGCAAATCAGCGCGGATGCAAAATTTACCGATGGAGATCATCAATGAGTTTCAGTTCTTGACGGGCAAACCAATGCTCTATGTGGCGAACGCGGATGAAGACGGCGTCTCGCCGGAAGCCTTAAAACCTCTTCAGGAACGGGCGCGCCAGGAAAAAGCATGTATTGTGGTTTTATGCACGAAACTTGAGGCGGAAATTGTGGAGCTTCCAGCGGAAGAACGCGCGGCGTATTATCAATCAGCCGGGATTACGACCCCGGGGTTAGCGCGGCTGGCCCAAGCCGGCCAAGAATTGCTCAATCAAGTTTGTTTTTTTACCTCCGGGCCGAAGGAAACGCGGGCCTGGCTCATCCCGCGGGGAACAACGGCGGTGAAGGCGGCTGGGAAAATCCACACGGACATTGAACGGGGATTTATCCGCGCCGAAATCCATCAATATGACGATTTGATCAAATACGGCTCTTATTCGGCTATTCAAGAAAAGGGGCTGTTGGCGTTAGAGGGCAAAGAATATGAAATGCAGGATGGCGATGTTGTCCATTTTCGGTTCAGTGTTTAACCCAAAGAAACCCAAATTCTCAGTGGACGCCTTGAGGTTATTTGGCATAATGTGTATGGGGGTGTTTATTCTACTCGGCAATTTAGATTCTTGGTCATTTGCTCAAGAAGGGGCTGATCAACGATTCAAGCTTAAGCAAATCAAAGAGAAACGCCGACAATTGGCGGAAGCATTTAAACATCAAAATATCATGATGGACCGCTACGCAACGGAAGGCGCCAAAGAGATTAATCAATTGGCAGATCGTCAGGAGCGCGAAAAACAGCGCCGAAAATTGTTCGAGGATGTTAACCGCCGGCGTCGCCAATATCGCAAGCAACTGAAAATCGATTTAGGAAAACTTTTTGAGGAAGAAATGGCCCTGCGCGGGAAAGAAATCCTCGATGAAGAACCGCCCATCCGAGCCTATTCCCTTAAGGAAGAATCGCATGAAGAAGATTTCGAAGATTTGATGGAAAATCTTGACAGCGTGGCTGAGGAACAGGACACGCAAGGTCCCGCTGTTTTATTCCCAGCGTCATCCAATCCCGTAACCAATGAGAATACGAAATCTGATGAGTTAAATGAGAAAAGTTCTTATTTAGATAGTTTTGGCGATAACAAATAACCGTTGGGTCATATAGAAAGCCCCGCCAGCAGCGGGGCAGGGAGAGATATGGTTAGAGCGGAATTAAGTAAACAACTCATGGTCTACATCGATAATACTGTCGGGAAATTGGCAGAGGTCACAAGCGTCATTTCTTCTTCGGCGATCAACCAAGTCGCGATTTGCGCGTATGAAGTGGAAGGGATGGTGGCCATCATGTTTGTCACGGAAGACAATAATGAGGCCAAGCGCTTGTTGGAAAAGCAAGGATTTGAGGTTCAAGAGGAAGAGGTCATTTTATTGACCGTCGATAATAAGCCGGGGGCGTTGCATCGGGTCACCAGTAAAATCGCGGAGGCCGGTGTTGATCTAACGCTGATTTACGGAAGTGTTACCAAAGACGCCCCGACCAGCCAGATCATCCTTATTTCTAAGAATAATTTAGATGTCATGATGATTATCAAAACGTTGTTGGAACGGTCATAGGAGATTGACGGATGGCAACACTTTTCACACGGATTGTTAAAGGAGAAATCCCCTGCCATAAAATTGCTGAAAATGAGAAGTGCCTCGCTTTTTTAGATATCCACCCGATCCGCTTGGGCCACACGTTAGTCATCCCGAAACAAGAAATCAATTATATTTTTGATGTTGACGATCAACTGTTGGCAGAGTTAATGGTCTTTGCCAAAAAGATAGCGTTGGCGTTAGGCCAAGCGGTGCCCTGTAAACGTGTCGGGGTCATGGTCGCGGGATTGGAAGTCCCGCATGCGCATATTCATTTGATCCCGATGCAGGCCATCAGTGACTTGAATTTTGCGCTGGCCAAACCCGCCGACAATGACGCTTTGGCCGAGGTTGCGGCCAAAATACGTTCTCATTTGTCCATATAGGGGAAACAAATAACTATCCCCTGAAATCGCTTTGCGATTCCGGGGATTCAATCCCGGGAAGGCGAAGCCTTCCACGGGACGAACTAAGATAGGGAGGGGACGATGAATAAATTAATGCAAACAACCAATGATTGGAGTGCATTTATTTTGCGGTTGACGTTGGGGATCGTCATCTTTCCCCATGGGGCTCAAAAATTATTGGGATGGTTCGGTGGGGGCGGTTTCTCCGGGACTATGGGGTTTTTGACGAGTGCGGGCATTCCCTCGGCCATCGCCTTCTTAATTATTATGGGAGAATCGTTAGGGGCAGCGGCTATTATTCTGGGATTGATGACACGCCTTTGCGCGGCCAGTATCGCCATCATTATGTTGGGCGCTATTTTCCTGGTGAATTTGAAAAACGGATTTTTTATGAATTGGATGGGGCAACAAGCCGGGGAAGGATTTGAATACCATCTTCTCGCCATAGGTATCTGCTTGGCTTTAGTGATTTTAGGCGGCGGGAAGTTCTCTGTCGATAAATTTCTATCTTCAAAAAGTTCTTAAGGCCACAACCCGATGATTAAAAACATTTTAATTGTTGATGATGATCCCGTCCAGATTCGTTTTTTAAGCGAACGCCTGAGCCATAATGGGTATCAGGTTGTATCCGCTTTAGAGGCCGCGGAAGGATTGCAGTTGGCGATGGACCAGCAGCCGGATTTAATCCTTTTAGATGTCATGATGCCGATCATCAATGGGTATAATTTTTGTCATTTATTAAAATTCCAGAAAGACAAAAAGAATATTCCGATTATCCTGGTAACAGCGCGCGACGACGAAGAAGACATTAAAATCGGCATGGAGATGGGGGCCGACGCCTACATCGTTAAGCCTGTGGAAATAAAATCGTTAATTCATACGATCAAACTCCTCGAAACTAAAGGCCAGGAACGCTTATGACGGCTTTCCTTTCTTCAGTTGAACGACTAGGAAGTCTGGTGAAGGGCTGGTTTTGCATTTTTGCCGAATTTAGTCAGCTCTTATTTGAAACGATCTATTGGATTATTTTTAGCCCTTTCAAAGGGAAAAGGATCAATCTCCAGGCGACTTATGAGCAAATGGTTTTTATGGGGATTAGCTCTATTTCGATCGTCTTTTTCGTGACGTTTTTTACAGGGATTGTGTTGGCAATGCAGGCGGCGCCCCAGCTCGCTCAAATGGGGGCTGTTTTTTATGTCGCCGGATTAGTCACGGTTTCCGTCTGCCGGGAGTTGGGGCCTGTGTTAACGGCGTTGGTCATTGCGGGGCGGATCGGGGCCGCCATTACGGCGGAGATTGGTTCCATGAAGGTCAATGAGCAGATCGAAGCATTGGATACCATGGGCATCAATCCTGTCCGCTATCTTGTCGCTCCCAAATTGATTTCGTTATTTTTCATGTTGCCATGTTTGACGGTGATCGGTAATCTTTCCGGGATTTTTGGAGGGTATGTGATCGGCGTTTTTAATTTACGGATCAATTCCGGGCTCTACATTCAAACAGCCTTAAAGTTTTTAGACTTGAAAGATATTTATACCGGGCTTTCCAAATCATTTGTCTTTGCCGTCATTATTGCCATTGTCGGGGCCTATCAGGGGTTAAAAACAGAAGGGGGTGCCGTCGGGGTGGGGCGGGCCACAACCATTAGTGTTGTCACCAGTTTTATCATGATCATCATCGCGGATTGTATTTTAACGGGGATTTATTTTTTTACGGATTTTTGAGGAAGAGAACATCAATGCCCGAACCCAAAATCGCCATATCGTTACAGCATATTCAAAAATCATTTGAAGGCAGGAAAGTGTTGAATGATATTAGCCTCGACATTAATAAAGGCGAAACGTTTGTGATTATGGGAGGGTCGGGAAGCGGGAAAAGTACGTTATTGCGGATTATGACGGAGGGGATCAAAGCGGATGGCGGGAAAGTTTTTTTTGATGATAAGGACATGGGGTTATTGACTGATGACGACCGTGAGAAAATCAAGCGCCGCTTTGGGATGAGCTTTCAATCCGCGGCATTACTTGATTTTTTAACGGTCGAAGACAATGTGAGTTTGCCGTTGCGCGAACACACAAAGCTGGATCCTAAAGTCATTAGCATTATCGCGCGGATGAAATTAAATCTCGTTGGACTGCAAGGGTTCGAACATTATTTTCCCAGTATGTTGTCGGGGGGGATGAAAAAGCGCGTCGGGCTGGCCCGGGCCATCGCCATGGACCCCGAAATTGTGTTTTACGACGAGCCGACCGCCGGGCTTGATCCTGTGGTGTGCGCGGTCGTGGACCGATTGATCCTTGATTTAACAAAAAAATTGAATTTAACGTCGGTTGTGGTCACCCATAACATGGAAAGCGTTTTTCGGATCGCCGACAGAGTCGCGTTTCTTTATAAGGGGAACTTGCTTCAGATTGGGACGATCGAAGAAATTAAGAATTCGCAAGACCCTATTGTGAGGCAATTTATTAAAGGCGAAATCGAAGGCCCTATTCGGATTAATGAATAAAGCCAATGACAAGGAGATAGATGATGAAATTGAACAATGAAACAAAGATTGGAGTGATGGTTGGCCTTGTCCTTCTGTCCTTAGCCATTTTGACCGTCAAAACCGCCAAGTTTAGTTTTTCAAAAGACGGCTATAAGGTCAAGGTACTGTTTAAGAACCTCGACGGCGTGAATATGAATTCACCGGTCATGTATAATGGCTATGAGGTGGGCGTTGTCCAGGCCGTTGGGATTTCTGACGGCCAGGAAGATATTATGATGGAGCTGACCCTTTGGGTCAAAAATGACGTGAAGTTGCGCGAGGGGTCCAAAGCTGAAATCAAAAACTTGGGCTTTTTAGGGGAGAAATATGTCAATTTAACATCGGGGAATAAATCGGGAGCTTTTCTTGCTTCCGACGCGATCATTATCGGTAAGGAGCCACCTAAATTTGAAGAATTACTCGCGGAAGGCCAGGTGATCGCCGTTGAGTTAAAGGAAATTTCACAGAATATCAATGAACGCCTGAAGGTGAATAAGGAATCCATTGATTCCATCATCGCCAATTTGGATGCAACATTGGAGAACATGTCATCGCTCACCGGAGAGGTGGATGAGCGATTGAAGGTCAATGAAACAAGCGTGGATAGTATTGTCAAACACTTGGAAGCCACGTCAGCGAACCTGGAAGAGATGAGCTACGATTTAAAGCAAAACCCCTGGAAACTTCTCTATAAAGAAAAATCCGGCAGAAATAAGTAGTTTGGCCAACGATCACCAATAACAAACCAATAAAAAATAATGGTAACATGATTTTATTTGACAATAGTCGAATAAATGCTATACTTTATTCTACTATAGTAGAAATTGGGTAAGAGGTTTATCCGCCGATAAATTTATCGGGCGGATAAACCCCCAGCGCCTTGATTTGTCCCGCGAAAGGCTTTGCCTTCCCGGGATTGCATCCCCGAAATCGCTTTGCGATTTCAGGGGACAAAGCAAATCAGCAGGGGGTAATTTAGAAAGGGACCACGGGCTCCATTATGATTGAACGTTATTTAGAAAAAAATATTAAAGAAGACCTGAAAGAAAAGATGGTCTTTATCAGCGGGCCCCGCCAAGTAGGGAAAACGACGATGGCTATTAATCTAGCCAAAGAAATTTATCCTACGTCGTATTCTTATTTAAATTGGGATTACGCGGGAGATAGAGAACAGATGATTAATGGGCTTTGGCGGGCGGATAAGAAATTGTTTATTTTAGATGAGATCCATAAATACCGTAAATGGAAGAATTATTTAAAGGGTGAATACGACAAACACAAAGAATCATTTAATATCTTGGTTACAGGAAGCGCGCGGTTAGACATTTATAGGAAGGGCGGAGACTCTTTGCAGGGAAGATATCACACTTTTCGATTGCACCCTTTCTCAGTGGCGGAATTGGCAGGAAATAAAAATAAGAATTTTATTCCTTTGAAAGAGTTGTCTTTTGACACTGCTCCCTATCAAGCATTTGAAAACTTATATAAATTTGGGGGTTTTCCGGAACAGCTTAATAAACAAAATGAGAGGGAATTAAGAAGATGGCATCTGGAAAGAGTGGATCGTTTAATTAAAGAAGATATAAGAGATGTCGAAAGTATCCGGGATTTATCAGCCATGCAAGTTTTGGTCCAACTGTTGCCTAAAAGGGTTGGGTCGTTATTTTCTCTTAATTCTTTGAGGGAAGATTTACAGGTAGCCCACAAAACGATGGCAGCCTGGGTCGAAATACTGGAGAAATTTTATTATCATTTTAGGATTTATCCTTTTAAAAATAAACTCCACGGTTCTTTGAAAAAAGAACCCAAGCTGTTTTTGTGGGACTGGTCGGAAATAGAAGATGAGGGGGCAAAGCTGGAAAATATCGTCGCTGTTCACTTATGGAAGTTTTGTCATTATTTAACAGATGCCGAAGGATACAGGATGGGGCTTAATTTTCTTAAAAACAAACAAAAACAAGAGGTGGATTTTTTGGTGACGGTAGATAATAACCCCTGGTTTTGTGTTGAAGTAAAGAAATCTATTGAACGCAACATTTCGGCATTAGAATATTTTGGTGCCGGATTAAAGATCCCCTATATGTACCAAGTTGTGGATAAACGAGGAACGGATTTAATTAAAAATGACGTAAGAATAATTTCGGTTGAGAAATTTTTGGGCGGCCTTATTTAAGCCAGTGTTAAAGGAAATTACGATAAAAAATAATTGCTATATCCCTTTTGATCGTGTAGACTTAAAACACTTAGTAATTCATATCCCCCGTGACTCCCCCAAACCTACGAGGGAGGGCTCTATGTTCAAAAAATTTGTTTGTCTTTTCGTTTCTTTTACGTTCATTGTTTCTTTCATTCCCCCGGTTCCGGCGCAAACACTTCCGGCACCAACGCTAACCGTCTCTCCCACGACAGTGACAGCCGTTCCCGGGCGCCCGCAAAAATATGTCCCGCCTACAGGAGGGGGGCCGACGGATGTTACGGGCAATATCACGACTGATGAAACATGGGATTTGAGTGGCTCGCCGTATATGATTAAGAGTAACGTGACGGTAGAATCCGGATCAACGCTCACCATTCTTCCCGGCGTTGTGGTTAAATTTGATGGATATTTTGGTTTAGACATCGAAGGAGCCCTTCATGCTGTAGGAAATCTTCTCAATAAAATCACCTTCACGTCCAACCAGCCCTCACCAGCCCCGGGAAACTGGCAACATCTGCGTTTAAATAGTTCAAGCACGCTTAAGCACGCGGTTGTGGAATATTCGGATATCGGGGTGGGGCCGGGAGGAGCGATTGTTTCGCATACGACCCTTCGCAAAAATAATATCGGGTTAAAGTTGACGACTCCCACAACCCAACCCATCGCCCATAATAAAATCAAGGATAATGCTGTCGGTATCCTCATTGAGGGCGGAATAGCCGGCAGTTATTTCCAAGGGACAATCAGTAATAATGCCATCGAGAATAATAGTTCCTTTAACTTAGTGTTGAATGGAGCCGCGGCTCCGGGCGTTACCATCAATGCACCGAACAATTGGTGGGGCACGACCGATCCCGCTTCGATTGAAGCTTCAATTTTCGATAATTTAGATAATGCGACGTTGCCGGTGGTGGATTATACGCCTTTCCTGGACGGCCCCAATGGTAATCCTGTTGATCCTAACAAACCGCCGGTCTTAAATCCTATCGGCGATCAAAGCGTGGACGTTGGAACAACCCTTTCCCTAACGCTCACGGCAACCGACCCCAATGCCGCCGACAATCTGATTTTTAGCGCCTTACCGCTTCCTTTGCCGGAAGGGATGAGCCTGAATGCCCAGACCGGAATATTTAAGTTCAAGCCTAATGAAGAACAGGTCGGGGATACTGTTTTCACCTTTAAAGTCAGTGATGGTGTGTTGTCCGACACCGAAACGGTTACGATAACGGTTAACCCTATTATGCCCGGCGGCATGACCAAAATCATCGGCCGGGTCTTGGATTCTACCGAAGCGGCGCTCGGCAATACCGTCGCGATTGTCAATTCCCGGATTTCTCTATTATCGGCCCCGGGCAATTTTGTCCTCACGGACGCTAACGGCAATTTTACGCTCAATAATGCGGCGACCGGTAAACAGGTCTTGGATGTCGACAATACGAATGCCGGATCGACGATCCCCGGGGCAAAATATTCTAGCTTCCGTGAAGAAATAGAAGTTATCAATGGCGTTGACAATATTATTGAAAATCCCATCTATTTGCCCCAAATAGACACTTCAAGTGAAACACCGGTTGATCCCAACGCGACGACCATGGTGTATAACCCGAATTTGAACATCACCCTTGAAGTTGCGGCGCACAACGCTAAAGTCGGCTGCCCGTCGAACTGCCAGGATTTTACCGGAATGCTATCCATTAGCGAAGTGCCGGACGGATTTGAACCCGCACCCTTGCCGCCGTTCTTGGAGCCAGGGCTTTTGATTACACTACAGCCGGTTGGTGTAAGTTATATAACACCGGCCCCGATCACGTTTGAAAATACCGAAAATTTTGCCGTGGGGACACAAGTGAATTTATGGTCGCTGGACGCGGGGACAGGGCAGTTTGTCGTGGTTGGGATTTTGGAAGCCAAACCCAACGGCATGCTGGAAACCACCTCGGGCGGGATCAAAAACAATGATTGGCATATGGCGATGCCGCCGGTGACAGACCCGATCCCATCAGGGCCAAATCCAAACAATCAAGACACTAAAAAATGTCAAGAGATGTGTTACTTGTCTCAAGTAGCCGTTTCATCGGGAGAGCTCATTGAAGAGCATGTTTTCCCCAGCTATCGTTCGCTGGGTCAAAATCGCGCGTTGCGTTTTGTTTATCGCAGCCTACAAGCAGATCCGCAGCCGATTGTGAGCACCAACATAACCATTCCCGTCATTTCTGCCGTTCCTCAAAGTATCTCGGCGGGATTAACTGTAGCCGGAATCGACCAGGGCGTAAAGGTTTTTACATCAACAGCCGGCTTAAGCGAGAACCAGAACGAAACCATCCGCCAAGTTGTGCAGTTCGATGCCGCTGATTTTCCTACGGGTCGGTATCCGTATCAAATGAAGATTACCAACAATTATTCTTTGTCAAAGGTGTCAGGGACGTTCCAGGGGGATGTGCTGATTAATAATCAAATGAACAGTCCCTTTGGAGCGGGTTGGGGGATTGATGGGCTATCCCGTCTTCATATTAGTGAAGATAATCGTGTTGTATTGACGCAAGGGGACGGAGCGATTAAATTTTTTAATCCCAGCGAAAGCGGAACAGCATTACGGCTTGACGGAGTTAATGATTATGCAATTATTGGGCCGGGAGGCGCGCTTTCGAATGCGACATTTGAAGCATGGATTCAGTCGCCTTTATCTAGGACTGATGTAGGAGTGATCGTTGATCAACAAGATGGCCCAAATCCGTCATGTACATACGGGTATGTATTGAGTACTGTTGGCAAAGAGGCATGTTTTGATGTGAACCCCTCACAATGTGGTACGGGCCATGCTGTGTGTAGTAACATTGAGGAACTGGCGGGTGAATGGATCCATCTAGCAGGCGTGCATGACAATACCAATGACATGCAATATCTTTATGTGAACGGTGAGCTTGCAGCCAGCGATACGGTTAACATTAACATTCCGACAACTTATGTGGTTTTAGGGGCTCTAAAATTCTTTAACGGCACTCAAGCCCATTTCCTCGGAGACATGGATGACGTGCGTATTTGGAACACCGCCCGGACACAGTCCCAAATTCAATCGACGATGAATAGTGTCTTAACGGGTACGGAGCCGGGATTGGTAAGTTACTGGAAACTTAATGAAGGTTCGAGGCAGACCATTAATGATAGCGGCCCACAACCTAATCCCGGTGTTTTAGGAAATAGTCCCAATCCCGGGTCCGATGATCCTCTATGGACAGCGTCGGGAGCCGGGATAAACTGTACCTCAACAATATGCAATTATATTAGCCCTGACGGTGATTTCTCGCAATTGGTCAAGAATCGTGACGGGTCATTTACCAGAACGATGGAAAACGGGATGGTACATCAATTCGACGCGGCTGGCTTTCATATATTAACAATTGACCGCAACGGCAACACGACAAACTATACCTACACACCCGATGGCAAATTGGAAACAATCACGGATCCGATGAATCAAGTGACGACTCTTGTCTACGGTACGGACGGATTTTTGGAAACCGTGACTGACCCCGCAGGGCGTGTGACGCAATTCATCCATGATCCAAACGGCAATTTGATTAAGATTATCGATCCCGATTTAACCGAGAGGGAGTTTACTTATGACAGCCGCCATCGGATGACGAATAAAACCAACAAGCGTGATTTTACAACCACGTATCAGTACAGTTTTGCCGGGCGATCGATTCAGGCAAACTGGCCGGACGGATCCACGCGAAAGATTGCGCCCAGTGAAATTGTGGGCTTGCCGGACATTGCAAGCGGAGTGGGGACAGAAACTAATCCCGCTCCGTTTGTCCGGCCGGAAGATGCAGTCTCTACGTTTACCGACGGCAATGATAACGATACGGTATTTACGACCGACTCCTTCGGCGCGGCGACATTGGTGGTGGATGCCCTCAACCAAACCACAACGACTGCACGCAACTCCGATGGCCTGCCGATTTCCATCACGACCCCGAAGGGCAACGGCAGTAAGTTTGTCTACGACTCCGCTAATCTTGACGGTAAATCCCAAGGGAACTTGTTGGAAACGCGTCAAAAGGCAAACATGGCCTTGGCCGATAATGACACAAACGACATTGTCACAAAATATACCTACGAGCCGCAGTTTAATCAGGTCAAAACAATCAAAGATCCCAAAGGCAATGACACGACCATCAATTACGATGTGAGCGGCAACCCCATCGAAATCATCGATGATAACAATGTCGCAACAAAGTTGGAGTACGCTGATGCCAGCTGTCCCGGGGTAGTGACCAAAATCACCAACGCTTTTGGGTTGCCGGAACAATCCATCACAACGTTTGAGTATGATCCGGCTGATTGCAATTTAAAGAATGTCATTGATCCCTTGTTGCGCCAGACAACTTTGACGTATGACCCTGCCGGCAACGCAAAAACCGTCACCGACGGCGAGGGGAAGCTCACGGCCTTTGACTATGATGAACTTAACCGTCTTGAGAAAGTCACGGATGCCGACTTAGAGGAAACTGTGTACGATTACGATGAGGAAGGCAACTTAACGCAAGTGACTGATGCCAAAAACAATCTCACCAAGTTTAATTACGATGAAGTCAACCGGTTGGAGAAGGTCACGGACCCGTTGAACAAATTTGAAACATATATCTATGATGCCAATGGCAACTTGCAAACCTTGATCGACCGCAAGAATCAGGTGTTGGCGTTTGTTTACGATGTGCTCCATCGCCTTGACCAAAAGATTTTGCCCAGCAATCTGGTAACCGATTTTGGATATGATCCGGTGAGTAATTTGACGACTGTCACCGATCCCGACAGCGCGTTGACATTTCTGTACGACGGCTTTGACCGCCTGCAGCAGGCCAAGACCGACGGCTCGCCGGTACAGCCGGCGGTCACCATCGATTACACCTATGACAAAAACGACAACCGGGATCTAATGACAGACAATCTGGGCGGTAGTGTGGATTACACATTTGACAATCTCAATCGCCTTGACACGATTGTGAAATCCGCTCTGACATTTAACTTTGACTACGACGCTTTAAGCCGACGAAAGAAGGCGACACTGCCCAACGGAACAGTAACCGATTACGCCTATGATGTGGCGTCACAGTTGACATCGCTGACACATTCGTTGGTCAGTGTTCCTTTTACACAGTTCGATTACACGCAGTACGACGGGGTGGGGAACAAAGAGGTGGTCAGTGTTCAGCGCTCCGGGGTCAGTGTGCAGTCACCGCTCAATTATGTTTATGATGATTTGTATCGGTTGGATACGGCGACTAAAGTTTTACCAATGGGAGTCGGTGAAGATTACGCCTACGACGCCGTCGGGAACCGGTTGACCAAGGCGGGACAAATCGCCCCCTCAGTGTTTGACGCCGCGAACCGGCTGTTAGAGGACGCGGATTATACTTATCAATACGACGATAACGGTAATTTAATCTCGAAGACACAAGTCGCAACGTCACAAGTCACAAGTTACAGCTACGATGCGGAAAATCAGTTGATCAGTCTCCAGTCGCCGGGGGTTAGTGCCCAGTACAAGTATGATGGCCTGGGCCGACGGATTGAGAAGGCCATTAACTCTTCACCATTCACTAGATACATTTATGACAATGAGGACATCCTGCTCGAGTACAACGGATCAAACGCCCTCCAAGCCCGTTATACCCACGGCGTGGGCATCGACGAACCGTTGATGATGGAGAGGGATCTCAATGCTAATTTGACTTTTGAACCGAGCGAACGATTCTTCTATCACACCGACGGGTTAGGTTCGATCACCGATCTCACCAGCTCCACTGGCACAATTGCCCAGAGTTATCTCTACGATTCATTCGGGCAGATCATAACGGTGACAAGCGGCCTCGAAAATCCGTACACTTATACCGGGCGGGAGTTGGATGATGAGAGCGGGTTGTATTTTTATAGAGCACGCTATTACGATCCGGCGATAGGGAGATTTATTAATGAGGATCCGTTTCCCGGGTATTTAGAACTTATCTCATAAATAGCTTTTAAACGAACTCGCTTCCCCTAAGATATTATTAGGGGGTGAGTTTATGGATCTAAAAGATGAACAATGGGCCATTATAGAGCCCTTGCTGCCAAAACTGCCAAGGCGACCCGACAGACGAGGACGACCTTGGAAAGAAACAAGAGCCGTATTCAACGGCATCTTGTGGATATTACGTACGGGAGCGCCGTGGCATGACATGCCGGAAAGGTATCCACCGTACCAAACGTGCCATAGACGTTTCCAGCAATGGGTTAAAGACGGCACAATGGCCAAGGTTCTGCATGCTCTAGCCGAAGACCTGCGCCAGCGAGGCAAGCTGGATTTAACGGAATGTTTTGTAGACGGCACATTTATCCTTGCAAAAAAAGGGGTCTCGACGTGGGAAAGACCAAGCGGGGCAAAGGTACGAAGCTCATGGCAGTGGCAGACCGCTCTGGTCTTCCTGTCGCGGTGCACGTGGCCAGTGCTAGCCCGCATGAAGTCAGACTTACGGAAGAAACGCTGAAACGAAAACACGTGAACAAGTCTCCTGAAAAGTTGGTTGCAGACAAGGCGTATGACAGCGATCCGCTGGATCAGTGCCTTAAAGCCAAGGGCATTGAGTTGATTGCTCCTCACAAAGAAAATCGTATTAAACCGGCAACGCAGGATGGCCGCTGCCTTCGTCGGTACAAACGCCGCTGGAAAATCGAACGACTGTTCGCTTGGCTTCAGAATTATCGCAGAATTGTTGTCCGTTATGAGTATCATTCGCAAAACTACTTAGCCTTTGTTCAACTGGGATGTATCGTTATTTTACTCAAACAGTATTTATGAGATGGCTTCTAGTAAAACCATTGACACAGCATGCGTATACATATACCCTCAATAGTCCGATAAATCTTACTGACCCATATGGTTTATTATCTGTTAAAGATTGTGAAGACATAGCAGCTTTAGGATATTCTTTATGTTTTCAAATGGAAGATGAATTGGATCAAATCGCATGTCTTGATGATGTAGGTGCTGCTTTTGAAAAATGTCTGAAAGATGTAGACGAAGATAATGACGGTGAATCATGCCCCATGCCACCCATAGATAACATCCCGCCATTCAATCCGACATTGCCAACATTCCCTATCAAGCCTAATTTGCCAATTAATCCACCAATGAGCCTTTTGAATGACTCCTCTTCGTATGGTTCATATAACGACACGGAGAATTTTTATGGGTAAAGAAAAAAAAATAGAAAAACTTAAGGAGTCTTCATACAAAAGAGCCTATGCCAAATTAGAGAAGGCAGGAAATGAAATTGAGCGTTTTTATGCCCTTGGTGCTATTGCACTTGCCTCTGTTGATGTAGGAAAATATGAAGATGCCAAAAAGTACGCAAATAAACTTAAAAATTTAATGCCAAATTATCAAAAAAACTGGAATTACGGGAATGCCATTCAAGATGTGAATGTTGTTCTTGGTAGGCTCGCAGTAATAGAAAAACGTATAGACGATGCTAAATATCATCTGCTTGAAGCAGGCAAGAGCCCAGGATCTCCGACAATGAACTCGTTTGGACCCAACATGTCTCTTGCGAAAGATTTATTAGAAAAAGGTGAGAAGGATGTAGTTTTGGAATATTTTGAACTTTGTCGTAAATTTTGGGCAAATATGCATGGTAGCTTAGATAAATGGGTTAGTGAAGTAAAGGACGGTAACATACCTGACTTTGGAGGAAATCTTTTTTATTAGAGGGAAGGTGCTAAAGGTTAAAAAAATGTTATAACGAGGTGGGACACATACCTGGACCCGAATTAATTAACCGGCTCCAGCAGGCCAAGACCGACGGCTCGCCGTTACAACCGGCGGTAACGCTCACCTACACTTATGACAAAAACGGCAATCGGGATTTGCTGACAGACAATCTGGGCGGTAGTGTGGATTACACATTTGACAATCTCAATCGCCTGGATACAATCATGAACTTCGGCCTGACGTTTGATTTTGATTATGACGCTTTGAGCCGGCGAAAGAAGACGACACTGCCTAATGGCACGGTCACCGATTACGCTTATGATGTTGCTTCCCAGCTGACATCGCTCACGCATTCGTTGGCCGCGGTTCCTTTTACACAGTTCGATTATACGCAGTACGACGGAGTGGGGAACAAGGAAGTGGTCAGTGTTCAGAGAACAGGGGTCAGTGTGCAGTCACCGCTCAATTATGTTTATGATGATTTGTATCGATTAGATACGGCGACGAAAGTTGTGCCAACGGGGACTAATGAAGATTATGGATACGACCCTGTAGGGAATCGGTTGACCAAGACCGGGCAAATCACACCATCAGTGTTCGATGCCGCGAACCGGCTGTTAGATGATCAAACATACACGTATATTTACGACGATAACGGCAACTTGACTAGCAAGACGAACCTCACCACGTCACAAGTCACAAGTTACAGCTATGACGCGGAGAACCAATTAATCAGTGTCCAGTCGCCAGTCGCCAGTGCCCAGTACAAGTATGATGGCCTGGGCCGACGGATTGAGAAGGCCATTAACTCTTCACCATTCACTAGATACATTTATGACAATGAAGATATTCTATTGGAATACAATGGCAGCAATGTACTTCAGGCCCGTTATACGCACGGGGCCGGCATCGATGAGCCGTTGATGATGGAGAGGGATCTCAATGCCAATGCAATATTCGAGCCCACCGAGCGATTCTTCTATCATACTGATGGCCTTGGCTCAATCACCGACCTTACCAACTCCACCGGCACAATCGCGCAAAGTTACGTCTATGACTCCTTCGGACAGATCATAACAGTCACAAGCGGCCTTGAAAATCCTTATACTTATACCGGGCGGGAGTTGGATAATGAAAGCGGGCTTTATTTTTATCGGCGTAGATACTATGACCCGATGGTAGGGAGGTTTTTACAGGAAGATCCGATCGGGTTCTTAGGTGGAGTCAATAAATATGCTTATACGTTAAACAATCCAATCAATTTTACAGACCCATCTGGATTGATTACAGAAGAGCAATGTGAAGCAATATTTCAAGCAGAGGTAATTCGTTGTGAAGAAACTACCAGTACTGATATGCAATTACAAATTTGTCTTACAGAGGCTTTGATTGCTTTAGACAATTGTAAGGAAAATGCTAAAGAACCGCCTGAGCCTGGTGAAGGTTTGAATAATAACTTTTGTCAAATGATCTTCCCCCGAAAAAGTGGACACTTTGAAGAGTTGGTATTAGCATAATACCGGCTCAGAAGGAGGTGTCCGATGGTGGGAGAAAATGGCAAGAA
>JAGVNC010000053.1 GCA_020053475.1 Candidatus Omnitrophota bacterium
AATATCCTTTTCCATACTTGTCTCCTCTCAAAGACAAGTATTATCTATAGGACATTTTAGTTTTGCAATATTAGGACATTATCACGTTGCGGTTACAAAGAATCTCGTGGTCTTGTCTGGTAAGGCATGCCTTCGCGGGCGGCTTTGGCCTGGATCGATTTACGCTGATCCAAACATCGTTTTCATCCCACCCGTGATTGTTTTAAATGGGACAACGTCGACCTTTTTGTGAAGCGAATAGCGTTTCTCACCGGGATAAATAACGGTAATCCGTTCGAGTTTTAAATCTTCCAGCGCAACACGCATCGACGGCGTCATGGTTGGCGCATCCGCGCGCTTGATCTCAACGCCATACATCCGCCCGCCTTTTGAGAAAACTAAATCAATTTCCGCCCCTTGATGTGTCGCCCAAAAATACACATCGTCAGGTTCGACCGAGTGGATGACTTCCTCAATCACATACCCTTCCCATGAAGCACCATGTTTGGGATGGGCCAAAAGCTCGTTCATTGTCCGCACGCCCAACAAGGCATGCAATATCCCAGTATCGTGGAAATAGATCTTCGGCGCCTTCACTTGACGTTTTTTAATATTCGCGTACCACGGCTGCAATTGGCGTATCATAAAAACGCCTGTCAAGACATCCAAGTATCTCTTGACCGTCGGAACTCCAATCCCCAACGAACGCGCGATATCGCTGGAATTAAATATCTGCCCCTGATAATGGGCCAGCATTGTCCAGAATCTTAAAAGCGTGAGCGGTGGTAAAGACACCCCGTAAGACGGCAGGTCTCTTTCCACAAAACTTTGCGCATACTCCCTGCGCCAGAGAAAACTTTCTTCATTGGTCCTGGCAAGAAATGAACGCGGAAGCCCTCCCCGCAACCAATGCTTCTCAGAAACACCTGCACCAATCTCGCTTAATGAAAATCCTCTGATAATGATCCTCTCCAGCCTTCCCGCCAAAGATTCCGAAGAATGTTTGATGATATCAGGTGATGCGCTTCCCAAAATCAAGAATTTGGCCGGGAGCGGTTTACGGTCGGCAAGCACACGCAAAATCGGAAAAAGATCAGGTTGACGTTGAACTTCATCAATAACAACCGTCCCTTTGAGCCCCATAAGAGCATTTTGGGGTTGAGCCATCTTTGTGCGATCGATGGGATCTTCCAAATCAAAGTATAAAGAAGATCCCTGCTCGGCAAAAGTCCCGGCTAATGTCGTTTTCCCGCATTGACGAGGCCCTAAAAGAGAAACAATCCGCCCGCGCCCTAAAGCCCGCGCAATGTGTTGAGTGATGTGTTTTCGTTCGATCATGGTATTAATAATACCATGAAATATGCAATAGTCAAGTTAATATTTCATGGTATATTTTATATGAAAAAATGGATCAATTAATCAACGGGTCTTTTGCTTGTTAACTCTTGGCAGGAATCCCCAACAGCCGGTTGATTTCCTTAAGATGCTTTTCTTTAAGGATCGCTTGAGTCAGGGCCTCGGCTTTGGGGAGATGGATTTTCGTGATGGCTGCCTGCATTTTCGGTAAATAGGTAGGATTGATACTTAACGACCTGATTCCAATGCCCAAAAAATAAGGCAAAAATTTCTCTTCGTGGGCCATGTCCCCGCAAACAGAAACCTCTTTTTTGTATTTGCGCGCGGCATCGACGATTGTTTTTAACGCCCGCAAAATGGCCGGATGCTGGGGCAAATATAAATCCGCGACTTTTTCATTGGAGCGGTCAACGGCCAGCATGTATTGGATAAAATCATTGGTCCCGATACTCATAAAATCCGCTTCCTGCGCCAAATCGTCAATAATCTCCAGGATCGCGGGGATCTCCACCATCATCCCGATCTGCGGCAGGCGATGACAAGGGATCTTTTCTTTCTTTAATTCCTTCATGCATTGCAACACGACCCCTTTGGCCCGCTGAAATTCGTCCAGCGAAGAAATCATCGGGAACATAATCCGTAATTCGGCCGAAACGCCGGCCCGTAAAATGGCCCGGATTTGCTGGGAAAAAATATCGATGTGACTCAGCGAGAACCGGATTGAACGTAAACCTAAGTAGGGATTCCTCTCTTTGCTATGATGATCGAAATAAGAAAGCACTTTGTCCCCGCCGATGTCAAGAGTGCGAAACGTCACGGGTTTGCCGGGAAAGCTATCGATGAGTTTTTTATAAATAATCAATTGTTCTTCTTCGCCGGGGAAGTTGCTGCGGACGATGAAAGGGAATTCGGTCCGATAAAGCCCGATCCCTTCCGCCTTAAACATGTGGGCGTATTTAACGTCCCCTAGCAGATTAATATTCGCCGACAAATGGACCTGCGTCCCATCTTGCGTATAAGTTGCGTCAGTGACGTCGTCCCTTGACTTCAGGATCCCTAAATGGTCATCGATTTTATTCTTAAACGAGCGGATGATCTCCTCACCCGGATCGATATAAATGTTCCCCTGGTCAGCATCCATGAGGATTTTGGTCCGCGCCGGGAGATCAAGCAATCCGGCAATGTCCGCGATCAGCAGAGGAATCTGCAACGATTGGGCCAAAATCGAAAGGTGCGATGTCACCCCGCCGCTTAAAAGGATCACGCCCTTGATATTTTGAGAAGACAATTTAAGGATGTCGGACGGGAAAAGTTCGCGCGCCACGACAATCCTCCCGCCGTAATCCAGTGTTTCGTTTTGCCTGCCCAACAGGTTTTTGAGGAGACGATAACCGATGTCACGGATATCATGGCTTTTTTCCCGCAAGTATTCATCGGGCAGATTCTCGAAACGGCGCATATACTCCTTCACAACCTGCATCACCGCTAAAGGCGGATTGAGGCCTTGAGCAATCAGATGATCAATCGCGTCCACAAACGCTTTATCTTTCAGCATTAAAATCTGGGCGGTAAAAATCATCGACGCCACATCGGAAAGCTTCTCTTCGATTTGCTCCTGGAGAGTTTTTAACTCTTGTTCGGTGATCCCCAATGCCTGATGAAAATCGCTAACCGTCAACGCCGGCCATGTTGACAAATTGTCAGATAAGGACAACTGGGATTCACTTAAGATAATGCTCTCAGCGTAAGCAAATCCCGGCGCCCCCACTTTTCCTTTAATAAACTTTAAATGCGGTGCCGGTTTTTCCTCGGAGGGAACGGCCGGTTTTTCTTCAATCGACAAGATCAACTTGGCGAGTTCAATCGTGTTGGCCAATTGCGTTGTAATGGCCTTCAAAATTTTGATATCATCCTCCACAAAATAATTCTTTTGCGTATTTTGGATGACCATGGCCCCGATGCGTGTCGTCCCGCGGATGATCGGGACGGCCAGGAAAGACTCAAATTTTTCCTCACCCAACCCGGGGAAATAACGAAAATTGGCATTTTGGCTGGCATTCCGTTCGCAAATCGGCCGCAGCTCTTTCAAGGCTAATCCTGTCAACCCCTCCCCTAATTTTAACGTGACCTTCCCGATAAAGTCCGCGTTCAATCCATGGGTCGCCCGCAATTCCAATTCCCCTTTATGCTCATTCAACAGATAAATGGAACAGACGTCCGAGTGCATGTGATCAGCGATCATCTCAACGATCTTTTGTAAAAAAGTCTCGAGCGTGGACGAATCTTGAAATAACCCGCTGATTTCGCTGATGTCGCAGATTAATTTTGTGTGGTCTTTTTGGTCTTTTTTCATTGTTCTCATGGATGACATGGCCATCCGCGCGCGGGCCCCTCCGCCCGGCGTGGGTCCTCCCGCGCTCGAATGGCCACGTCATCCATCCTCTAAAGATACTTGTGACTCGGGTGACGCCGGAGGCGAGGCCTCCGTTCGCCCGCAGGCTACGAGGACGCACGGAGTGCCGCAGGCGGCAGGACCCGAGCCCAAGCATTTATTATTAATCTAAAATGAAGAATTAGGCGTCGCTAAAAACCCCTCTTCTTCCAGTGTTGATTTTCTGTTTAATATCACGTTACGATGCGGAAAACGGCCGAACTGTTTAATAATGTCGTAGTGCTTCTGGGCGTAGGTCAATGAATACTGATAATACCCTGCATTTTTGTCTTTGGCCATTTCAGCTTCTTCAACCAGCCGTTTAAAATATTCTAACGATCTTTTTTGGACTTGAAGGCTTTCCGCGTGCATGAGAGGCATGTACAAAAACGTGCGTTCAATCAGCGATAATTTTTCATCAAACCCATCTTTGAGTGACAATAAGGAATACTCCAACGCGCGCAAATCATTCTCAAAGGCCTGCGGTGTCCCCCGGAAAATGTTCCGGGAGACTTGATCAAACAATAAAATGAGCGCCAAGCGGCCCCGCGGTGTTTGGGCCCAATCGTCGTATTTGCGTTTACGCGCGCGGATCAAATCCCCTTCAAACTTTTGTTTGATTTCCTTGTCCGTCTCTTCACTTTTTTTAAACCACTTCTTCGCCGTCGGATGACTCTCCAGGATGGTGGTGGCATCGATCCCGTCGAACCAATAATTCAAAATGTGGTCTATTTTTTCGGTACCCATCTTATTCTCCTAAACTCAAAACTCGGAGCACGCCCTGACTTTCCTTAACTAAGAAGAAGTCAGGACGTCCCATCTTCATCTAAAATTAAGGCAAGATGGGACGAAACACGCCCGCCCCGCCGGGGAAACAAGTCTAATTGCCCTTAGAATGTAAGACTTAATGGTGTTTGGTGTTTAGGGAGTCATTGTAACATAAAGTCAAAAAAGACGGGGAAGAAAATTGCAGAGATGAGAACGCAATCACTTAACTCCTATTGTCAAAACGGTCCCGGGCAATTTCCTGCTGGCGGGCGCCGCAGACTGAACGCCGAAATATTACTTCTTCAAAAGTTTCTTATTTTGGGGAC
The DNA here is from genome assembly GCA_020053475.1 of Candidatus Omnitrophota bacterium. Lineage (GTDB taxonomy): Bacteria > Omnitrophota > Gorgyraeia > Zapsychrales > Zapsychraceae > JAGVNC01. The sequence continues at coordinate 4,861 of JAGVNC010000053.1, forward strand.
ATTTAATATAATTTTCGCGGCTGATGACCTTCTCGCCGCTTTGTCGCTCAAGCTCTTTGCGGGCATTTCCCGCGACCGAACCGCCGTCAACAGCTGACTGCTTGTTCTGACCAAATCCTTGGGCATTGCGGCCCCTGGCGATCTTGGTTGTTGAAGCTTCGCCCAGCATTGAGAAGATCAATTCCAAATCTATCATGTGATCCCGCAAATTCTGCCGTTCCAATCCTTTGTATTTTTTGTATTCAGAGGGAGTCATACCAAAAGCGGCTTTCGATATTTCAGCCGTTAAGATGGCATATTCCGCTTGATTCTTGATGCCTCTTTTGTTCCATTCGTCCGTTAATTCCTCGCGGATGGCAATGCCGCGGACACGCTTTTCGATCCATTCATCGGAATAGCCTTTGGCTTTGTAGATGGACCGCATGCGCTTCATGGCCAATTCCGGATCTTCAATCTCCTGAATGCGCTCGTAGCCGACTTTGGCGAGCCAGCGCTTGAAAGGCTCGGCCTTCGGGGAAGGGATGGACTGGATGATGCGGAAAACGCCTTCGGTGTCGGCGCAGTCAGTTTCATATTTTTTGCCGTCAGATGCCTCTAACTTCAGTTGTCGACAAAATGTCGACAACTCAGCGCCACTTTCATCTTTCTCGCGAATTTTCATTTTATACCAATAGTCACGTGGATTATCGCTGTCGGTAAGCACCGAAATAACATCTACAACAGAGAACCACCACTCATTGTTATGAATCGTCTTGCGGACTTGCTTGCCTTTAAACACGGCGATTTTGGTGTGGATCAGTTCATTCATACTTTTCCCCTTTCTAATTTTTAGGGAGCCTTCGAGATCCAGGGGGATGGATATTTAAACAACACCATACTACCACACACTCGTGTGGAGTGTCAAGAATTTAACAGGGTGCCGAGGGCGGGATTCAATCTTTTGGGAAGCTTCCCGCGGCTAAAGCGTCTTCAATCATTTTCAAACTTTGCCGGACGCCTTCATTGTCCGGCGCTGCCTCCGAAGCCATTTTAATGTAGCGGTGCGCCTGCGGATAATCCCCCATCTTATAAAGCAATTCCGCTTTCGTCCCGAGGCTGACCCCGTCCCCCGGGGCCAGCGCGAGCGACTTTTCGATCAACTCCAGCCCTTTGTCCAAGCCCTCGCCCACCTTATAAATAGAATCCGCCTTGTCGTTATACACCGCGGCCAGTGACCTTTTTACCTCGTCATCCTGCAGGCCATTGTCATACGCGTACTGCAACTTCTCGATGGCCTTGTCATATTCTTTCATCGCGTAAAAAGCATAGCCCAGAGAAAAAAAGAGACGTAAATTCTTCGGGTCCACCTCCAGGCCTTTGTCAAACCACGCCAGGGATTCCCCAAAATATTTTTGATCGTTGGTGCGCAGGGCCAGCAGCATATACGCGTTGGCGATCGTGATATACGTCGGGATATACAACGGGTTGAGGCGAAGGGCGCGCTTCAATTCTTTCATGGCGGCGGGGAAGTTGTCAGTGTAATGTCCCTCGGAAGAGTTACGGATGGCGGCACCCAAAGCGCGGCGGGCCTTGTAATTCTTCGGCTCTAAACGGACGGATTCGCGAAACAGGCTGATGATATCGGCGGGATCCGCGCCGGCGTTTAAAACATCCAGATAAGCGTCGTAATAAACATCTCTGTCCGGGGCGGTCAGGAGTTTGTTGAGCCGCTTGAGATTGCGAGCGGTCAGCCGGTAATCCTTCTTAAACCTTGCGTAATATTTAAACGCATTCCAACGGTTAAAGTTATTGTTGGGATTGATAGCATCAGCTTTATCCAGCCATTCCTTGCCTTCTTCCCAAAAACCATTCAGGAAAAGGGCCCGAGCAAAGTTGCCCAAATAGGCGTCCTTTCCTTCGGCGTCTTCAGGTAGATAGGCGATCTCCAACCGGACGGCCTCAAGCAAATTCTCGTAATCACCGATATGGTCGTAAACAAACGCGAGCCGGGAGTAGTTCTCATAATTGTACGGCTCCTCTTCAACCCTTGCCAACAATCCGGCGATGACGCGCTCCGTGTCGATCTCGCCATCGCCTTCTCCCAATGATTCATAAAAATCAGGGACGGCCTGAGGGACTTTCGCGGACGCCGCGGGGGCCAGCAATAAATAAAACGCGAGAATCAAAATAATTCTAATTAAGATTTTATACGTCATTGTGGAACCAGTAGATTCTTAGGCTAAAACATTACAAACCTTGAACACGAATTCTAATTCTATTCAAGTGATAAAAACTTGTTCGTTTTATTAACTCAATTATTGGCTAATTTTTTGCCAAATCTTTTATAATCACCATATTTTTTATTCGTTCGATTTCCAATTCCGTCTCACCTGTTGCCAATTGGTTAGCAAAGTTAACAATAATTTTACTGTCGGCTACGGGTATCGTTCTCTGCCCCATTCTTTCATAATTCTTCTTTAGCATTAATCTTTCTTGTTCGTTCATACTCCGAGTATCCTTCTTCTTAAAGATTTAAAATTGAGTAAGAGAATATTGTCCGCGCTTAAGGCGTTGCAAAAATTTCTCTTTTTTAAGAATCTGAACCTGCTGTTGAATTTTCTGCTCAATGTGATTATTAAAAGGGTAAACTTTCTTTAAATCGGATTTAAAATCATAAAGCTCTTTAAGTTCAAATTCTTTCTTTCCCAACTTTTGTATGCAATCGAATACGGCTTTAGTCCAACCGTTTAATGAGTACATTGTTTCCCTCCTAACAGGGTTATTCAAGGAATATAATAAATCTTAATAAAATGCCTAAATTATTGATTCCTATACTTCTCAATTATATCCCAACTTTGCTTTCCAGGCAGCTTACACTTCCAAAAAACCCAGCCATTGACTGAATTTCCTGTGATTGATACTGCCGCTGAAGAAGGGGAATAAAATCTCTTTCCCTTTAACAGTAAAGCCCCGTCATCAACAATCGCCTTAAACTCTTGACCTTTATAGGTAGCAGAAAACTCTGTGCCATGTGGAAAACTAACCTCTTTGACCACCCATGACTTCCCAACTAAAACATCGGAAATATTTCTATTTTGCTTAGGTTTTAATTTGAATAGATCACGCAAAACATCATTGGGCGTCATGTGCTCGGTTTCTCGAAGACGAGTAATTTCTTTAAAAACATCAAAATCAATCTCTATGCTTGGCATCTATAAACCTCCTGTTAGCAGTTAAACTAGTTATAGGAGATTTTATAGTTATTTAAGGTATTTGTCAACAGTTATTTTCTGCTGCCATTTCTAAAAAACGTCCCGAGATTTCCGCGATTTAGTCCCGCAATTTAAGACGTTAAATAGGGTAAAAATATTGTTTATTACCCTATTTATTATATAAATTACCCTATTAAACCGCCTCGAACTCTTTATCTTTGATAAACGCCTAAGACTTTGACCATTTTCTGTCCTCCGCCTTCCTATCTTTCTGGCGCTGTTCAAGAAGGGCGTCGGTAAACTTTCACTTGGTTTTCGCTATCCCCGCCATCTTCTCAAAATAACCGGCGGTCAGCGGCGTAAGCACAATCCTGTCTTCCTTCTCAATGACGCAAAGTTTTGTCCCCTTCTTGATATTGTGCCGGCGCCGGACGCTGGAAGGGATCACAATTCGTCCCCTCGATGTCACAATGATCGTATCCATATTTTCCTCCCCGCCGATTTAAACCTCTTATCCAAAAAAATCTTGTTAAACTTCCCTAAAACATTCTCTAAGCCGGATCTTTCGTCCGCGCGGATGAAGGGCATCATTACTTTAATCCTTTTAACGCCTTATTGATTCTCTTCAGCGCCTTGTCAAGATCAAAATGCCCGCGTTCGCCCGGCGTTAACACGTCAAACAACTCATTTTCGATCCGGGAACGCATATCCTTGATTTCATTATCGGACCGCCCGAGATTGGCGCGGTACTTTGATAGATCCGGGTCCCCGCCATCCTCTTCGATCTTTTTCTTAAAAAGACCCGTAACCTCTTTATCCCCGAGTTTGAAGCCGTTGCGCAGAATAAAATCAAGGTCATAAAAATCGCGCGGCGCGATTGTCTCCCTTAAGGCCGCGGCCCGGAGTTTTTCGCTCACGATCTCATTTAAAGATAAACAATTCACCTTGCCTCCGTCGAATAACGGCTCTCCGGTAAAAGGGTGCAGGAATTTATGCTGAACGGGCCGCACCTCAGACTTAAGGATAGGATTAAACCGAAGCCCTATCTCAAGTTTGATCGTCTGCTGTGAAGGCGCAGTTACCGGATCATACACAAAGTAATAGACATACTGCTTTGACTCATTTCGCCCGGCTTTGTCGGCACCTTCTAGGCGGAACCCAAGCTTCTTTGCAAACGGCTCAATATTGTCCTTGACCAATTGGATACATTTGCGCCGATTGCCGCGAGTTGTGGTATATTCCGGCAGGCGCATGCTGAAATCAAGGTCCTCGCTCAATCGGTGATAGGAATAGTAAATTTTATTAAGGCACGTCCCGCCTTTAAAAATAAGGTCCCGGCAAAAGTCATTGACTCGCGAAAGGATAAACGTTAAATAATAATCCTTCTCCATCAAGGGCGCGTAAAAACCCGTCATCGACGCCGTCCGGTCAACTAAGTCGCGAAATTTGTCTTTATCGTTGTGGATCATTAACGATGGATCGCCATCTTTCATTGATTGTTCCTTTTCGGCTATTTGTAAACGAAATCAACGATGTTTGTTTGACGCTTTTCTCAAGCGGTTTCAGCAAAGAACCGCCCACGCCTGCCTTCTCGAGAATAAGCCCTATGCGTTTGCGCGTTTTAATTTTAGGGAATCTCACGGCCCATTGAATCAACTTCTTAATATCACATTTCTTCTCTTTAACAAACCTTTCCAAAATAACCGCGGCGGCGTCAATCCCTCCGACAGGTTTATTGTAATCAATCAAATCGACCAACGTCCTCTCTTTTGAGCTGACAATAACATCTTTTCCCCTGATACTGATCGTCTCAAAACCATACATTTTTTCAGAGGTAATTTTTATGAATTTAAAAGATATCCCGGCGATCGTCCTTTCCCGGGATATTCTTGGATTTAACACATAAACCGCCTGGAACTGCTGATCGGTAAAGTTGTAATAATTAAACATCGTCGAATAGCCGATATAATAATCATTTTGGGGAAAGAACACCGCGGGGAGAAGAAACTCGCTGACGCGGCGGCCGGTCGGAACAGCATCTAAAGGGACAAAGATATAAACACCGCTTTTGATGGGAATGAATACTTTCTTTTTCTTGAGGCTATAAACCAGCTGGTTCCGGTACGGAAAGCCGGACGGCAAATAAGAATCCAGCTCCCTGGCGGTCACGATCTCTTTTTCTTCATATGACAACCGGGCGATAATCTCTACCTCTGTTTTACTGAGAGAACTCATTGTACTTCTGTTCATCTAAAATACTCCTATAGTTACTTTTGATAGACATTCATACATATCAAAAATACCACATTTCCCCAGCATGTCAATGGAAATCTGCTGTTAGGAATCGGCCCGCCTACTCCCACCTCTTCGCGTGGCCGTGCTCGAGGAGGAGGTTGTTCAAATAAATGTCCGTCTTAAGGTTGGGGTCCTCAGAAACTGAGGAAACTCCTGCTCCTCCCTTCGGTCGTCGCGGAGCGTTCATCGCTTTTCTTTGATCTGATTGTAGCGATGGAACGAAAACATCCGCCAAGTACCGGTCGTATTTCTCCGGACGGCTGGAGTAAACAATGACGCGCTGGGCTTCCTTAATATAGGATTGGACAAAAGCTTTAGCGGCCTGGCCTTCCTTGGTGTCCATTTCGGGCGCGTCGATCCCCCGCAGGCGCAGCGTTTCGCGGCGCCATTGATCGAAGCCTAAATCAAAACGCACTTTGAGGGTGTCGGCGTCGATCACTTTCTCGACAAACGCGGCGTAGGTGAATAAATCTTTAGCCGTGCGCGCGCCCTTATAAAATTTGTAGGCGTCTTCCTTCGGGCGCGACTCGACGATATCGCCTTCACTAAACGCCGACACAAGGCGCGGATCGACGTTGCGAAAATCCCCGAAGCCCAGATCGATGAGAAGCCCGGATTCTTTTTCGAGGGCAACCTGCGGGCGCTTAACCAGGCGGTACGTGTAGAGCGTGCCGCGTAACGGCGTCAACAGATTGTTATCCTTCGCTTTCCGCTCAGGACCCCGAGCCAAAAACGAGGGGCTTGTCTCTCGTCGCTTGGGGTTCAAGGCGCGGAATTCGGCGTCGGCCGGCCTCTCTTGTTTAATCCGTGCGGCGAGTTCAGGGACGGACCACGCGTTACGCGCCGCGGCTTTTTCAAGAAAGGCACGCTTCTTGTCATCGGAAACCGCCATCAGTTCACGGTAATGGCTCCAGCTGAATTCGTGCCACGTGGCACGAATTGACAAACGGGGATATTTTTCATTAAACTTCAGGCAACGGCGCAACAAACTTACGTCGACATTAAGATCATCAGCCAACAGGTCAAGCACCTGCGCTCCGTACTGCGCGCGGTCAGCATTCTTTAATATATCGGAGCGAAGGGCCCTGCCCGTTTCCCAATACGTGCGGACGCGTTCTTCTTCAATGCGCCGCTGGCCTTCAATGAGTGTTTTCCGCACGCGCGTTAAAAGATTTTGGTAGCCGGGGGACGCTTTCAATTGTCGAATAGTCAGCTTATTCATATTTTTTATCCTTTAATAATGTTAACAGCCGGTCGATTTCCTGCGCAGTATTGTACACGTGCGCCGAAATGCGGATGTTGTTCTTCCAAAAGGCCGGGTAAATGCCCTGCGCCACAAGCCCGTCGAAAATGCGCTGATTTTTTGTTTTGTCCCGATGGGAAATGACGACAATGCTCGAACGCCGCTTGCCTTCGCGCGGGCTGATGAGTTCGTATTGCGATCCCAGCCCCTGAATCAGCCGGTCAATTAATGTTTGATGGTAGGCTTGGACGTTCTCAATCCCGATCTCCAACCAAAAATCAATGGCCGCGCGCCACGGGACGAAGTTAAAAAAATTGGCCGTGCCGAACACGTCGAATTTGCGAGCGGAGCGCGCGCTCTTCAAATCACGCAGTGTTAAAGGCCCCTCGCTTTTTAAATCTTCCTCGGAGCACAATGAAACCCAATAGGCTTGATTGAGTGTAAGTTTGTCTCTTAGTTCCGGCCGTATCCAACAAAATCCCGTCCCGTAAGGGCCGCACAACCATTTGTACCCGGCGGACACGACCGCATCAACGGCGAGGCGGCTCACGTCAAGGGGCATCGTTCCGACGGATTGGGAACAATTCAAGACGAAAATAATATTCTTCTGTTGACATATTTTAGCCAAGCCCTCGACGTCAACCGTGGCACCCGTAAACGTGTGGACATGAGAAATACAAAACAGTTTAGTTTTTGAAGAAATATTCGCGGCGAGCTCCTCTGGCTCAATGACCTGGTGGCGTGCCGAAATCTGGCGGACATTAACACCTTGTTTTTCCAGCGCTAACCACGGCAAAATATCCGTCGGGAAATCATTGGCCATCAGGATGATTTCATCATTCTTGCGCCACGGAAGGCCGTTGGCCAACAAATGCAGCCCGTAACTGGCGCTGTTGGCCAGGATCACGTCGCGCGCCTTGACGCCGATCAATTTCCCCAGGCTCTGCTTAAGCTCCAAAGGGACAGAGGCGAATTTCGCGTTGTCCAACAGATAGGGTTTGCTCTTCCATCCGACGGATTCTTCTAACGCGTGCGCCGCATTGAGCGGCAACGGGCCTTCGCTGGCGGCGTTAAGCCAAATTTTCCCGTCGAAGGAGGCAAAATTATTTTTCCAATTGTTGTCGTTCATTGTTGTCCCGCTGAAGAATGTAGGTCAACCACAACCCTAACAATGCACTTTGACTGTTAAGCCAGACATCCGCCCACTGAAAATAACGGTTCGGTAAAATTTCCTGGACCCCTTCATCCCCCCATCCCAGCAAAGATGTGAGAATAAACGCTAACATGTAAGCCCCGCCCGAAGAAACGTCTAACCGAAGCGCCCGGTAAATCAAAAAAACCAAAACGCCGTATTCGAGAAAATGCAGCCGCTCCTCAGGGGACGGCAGGCGCAAGGCGAGAACGGCGTAGACAGCCACGGCCCCCAACAGCAAGCCCCACGTTGAGGCCCGGCGGATCCAGCGCGAGCCCCAAGCCCGTTTCAGCAAGAGGCAAAGGCAAACAATCAAGACCCCGTTCATCATCGCGTTGAAAGGGGTTGTTTTCTTTAAAAACTCACAGACGGGGCGAACAACGGACAGCGTCGAATAAATCAGCGCCACCCACCCCGCGGCCCACAACCAGTATTTTTTCCTTAAGGCTATCTTATCTGACATCATCATTCTCGTGGAGCGTCGGAGGCGCGCATGGAGTGAATTGAGCCCCGAGAAGAACGAGGGGCGAGCTGAACGAAATGCGTTCCCCTGACGCTCAAAACGCTAGGGGTTCGCCGTCTTTCCCAGAAAGACGGCGACCATCTGTTTCAATAATAATCGTCCCATCGCGATCCGTGCGCAAGACATGGCCTTCCAATTGGCCAAGATCCTCCTCCGCAGGGATCCCCCATTTGTTGGGGCCGGTAGAAATGACAAATATTTTTTTCCTAAAATTCTCCCGCAACGTTTCACTCGTTTCACTCGCCAACCCGCCGTGATGAGGGATTTGGACAACGTCCGCTTCTTTGACAAAAGGGAATTGTTCGATGATTTCTCTGAATTGTTTGTCCTCGATGTCCGCCAAAAATAAAAATGCTTGTTGGCCAAATCGCAGCCAAAGAGCCATTGAATCCGCGTTAGGGCTCCCCGTTAAATCGTGGGGATTCAAAACAACCATTTCTGCCGGCGCGACGATATCTCCCAAACGCTCGCCTCGTTTAACGGCGTTGATCGGCACATTGCGGCGCTTAAACTCTTCTAAAATCTTCTCAACCCCTTCTTCCCCGCGAGATTCGCCGTTAAAATACAGGCGGCCCACGGGGAATTGGGCCAACACATCGAAAAACCCTTCAAAATGATTTTGATGCGGATGCGTCATCACTGCCGTATCGACGCGTGTGATCCCCCGGCCCCGGACGTAGGCGATGGTTCGCGCCGAGGTTTCCCGTCCGCCGGCATCAATGAGCATGGCATGATTGCCAGGGAATTCGATTAGAATCGCGTCCCCGTATCCGACGTCCATAAAATGAATGCGCAATATTTGCGCGAAGGCGTTGGGCGCGGACAGCAGGAATACTATTAGCAAGAAAAAACAGCGGGCGGGATGATTGGGGGCGGAATGTTTGGCAAGTGGCTTAACCAAGCTTCTTTCCTGAAAGGCTCTTGTCTAATTCTTCAACGGCTTTTTTAGCTTCGCGGCGGCTGGTTCGAAAAATTTTACAATACACAAGGGTGGCTAAATCTTTTTCTCCCTGCAAAAGCAGGCGGCGGACATCGTACATGGTTTCTTTCCCGGGGGCGGGAAGGGCCCCCTGGCGGCGCGCCTTACTCGTCATCCAATACCAATTGATCCCGCCGGAGTTAACAAAAACCAGAAAACATAAACCGACGACAATCACTGTAGCGACAATAGCGGTAAGCATACGCGCTTCCCTTTAAATCGGGTTGGGCCCCAAATGATGCACAATACTGGCTTTTAATTTTTGCTGGTCAACAGGTTTAACGAAATATCCTTTGACGCCTTCTAATTTAAACATATCCTCCATGGTCTCGTTGGCGGTGAGCATGAGGACGGGAGTTGTTTTGACCCCCTGGCTGCGTTTTAATCCAGCCATAAATTCGTATCCGTTCATGCGCGGCATCTGAACATCCAAAATGATCAGGTCGGGGGATTCTTTGTTGACTTTCTCCAGGCCTTCGTCCCCGTCAAAAGCAACAATCACTTCATAGCGCTGCTCGGCCAAAGCGAATTTCACCAGGGCAATATTAATGCGGTCATCATCGACTAAGAGTATTTTATGCGCCATCAATCCTATGGATCCGATAAAATAATAGGAATTTTCATTGTTTCAAGCATCGAACGAAGTAAAATGGAAATAAGCCCCGACCAGGCGGGGCAGGGAGAAAAACGATGCCTATGGACGTTATAACAAAATTACGCTACATTGACAACCAAATATCCAAATGGATGATGCGCCATTTTTATCTCATCTTTTTCCAGGGCGTGTTGTTTATTATCTTCCTTTTCTGGTTTGTCAATCTCTTCAAAGTCATCGACGTCACTTTTCTATCCCGCTCGGAAACGATCATCGAAAAAACCCTTGTCACCCAATCCGTCAATCAAACGATCATCGTCTTTTTATTGCTGCTCAACTCTTTTTGGATGTTGTATCTCTTTAGCGGCGTCTTACGGATACGCACCATCTTAAAAGACATCCAATACCATCTGACCCGGCAAAATAAACCCCGCCCGTACCCTCAACAGCAACAGCATCCCCCGCGCTAACCCTTAAAAATACTCTTGATATAATTCTCTCGCCCTTCTTGAAACAAACTCTTTTAGCTGTTCTTTGCCTTGAGAAGGGAAAACTTCCGGCTTGGACCGAGAATACCCGATTAAGGCCAATCCAACGGCCGAGGCAAACAGAGCGGCATGATTAATCCTCTTTTCCTGGTCGATATGAATTTTGCCTAGATCCACCGAACAGCGCGTACTATCGACGAGGCGCTCCATTAACCCCGGCAGAAGCGCCCCCCCGCCGATCAGCCTTATTTCATTTTTAAAAGGATCGAATAATCCTGATTTGTTTAATTTTTGCCCTAACGTTTCCATCAATTGCTGGATCGCCGGCTCAATGGCCCCAATGACCAATTCCCTTTTAATGGGGACATAATGATTGTCTTTTTTAATCAAGATCTCTTCCTTCGCATAATTTTCCGCATGCACGGCGACCGCGTACGAGCGCTTGATTTGTTCCGCCAAATCGAAGGGCACATGTATTTGCTCGGCGATTTTTTGGGTAAAATAATCTCCTCCCATCGGGATCTTATCAAAATATTTTAACCCTTTGTCTTTAAATAAAAGGATGCACGTTGTCTGGGCCCCCATATCGATCAGCACTGTCCCCTTACTTTTTTGTTCTGCATCCAACGTCACTTCACTCGCCGCATAACTGCTTAACACGACCTGGCTGATATCAAACCCGGCCTCATGGACCACTTTCGTGATGTTGCGGACTTTGTTACTGTTGACAACCAGCATCAACGTTTGGACGCCCAATTTGCGGCCATAAAGCCCTAAGGGATTAATGGCGGTATTGACATCATCAATTTGATAAATATGGGGGATATCGTGCAGGCTCTCTTCCTCCATTTTGATCCCCAAAATCCTGGCCTGCTGATTGACCTTCTTCATGTCGCGCAATGTGATCACGCGGCTTCCTTTGTCTAATAAAGGGATCATCGTTTGCGCCAGGCGCGCGTCGACCCATTGGCCGTCGATGCCTAACACAATTTCTTTCACCTTCCCGCCGACTTTTTGCGACAACTGCCGCACGGCTTCGGACACACAACCGGCAAAGTCACTCAAATCACTCACACAGCCGTCCTTATATCCGAATGTGTTGTGCTGATACACGCCGAGAAGTTGGTAGGTTCCGTTGTCCCGGGATTTGATCAATCCCACTTTGATACTTTGGGCGCCGACATCAACGCCGCAAAAATACTTATCTTTTGCTATTTTTCGAAACATCTTTTCTCCCGATAATCGGATCTCGAAAACGCAGATCAACGTATTGAACTTGCGCTAAATCCAATCCCCCTTGATTCAGCACAAAGCTAAGATTCGTCATTTGATGATCCAGCTTATCTTGATCAACGATGACCTTTAAATTATTGGATAAAAACATATTGATTTCGGACAAATTCTTGACTTCCACTTGTTTGACGTGATAGGGGGCCAGGCCGTGGTTATCTTGAAACGATTTGATGGCTCTTAACGCCGCCTGGATATTCTGGCTTCGCACCGGATACCCTAATGATAGAGGTTGATCCGCCAGCACTCGGCCGGAAATAAAGATCAGGTCCTCATCTTGCTTACTGACCGTCGATAAAATGACACCGCCTTCATCGAGCGTGAGGGTTTTTGTTTTCATCCTGACCTGCGCCATCGGATATCGTTTTTGGGCGCTGATGAGTATTTGGTCGGGGAATTTCTTGATAATCCTTAAATCCGCAATTTGAGGATATTTGTGACTTAACGATTTGCGCAGCCCCTTAATGTCAACCCGAAAAATATTTTGCCCCTTGAGTTTGGCCAAATCCCGTTTATCAATAAACGCTAAAGACGGATCAATCACAACCGCCTTGATCGTAAAATACGAGGAATCGCCCAAGACGTACGCTGTGAACCGATAAGCCAAAAAAATGGCGCCGGCAATTAACGCTATCGAAAAAAAAGTTTTAAGGCTATTGAACGGATCGATTTGCTTCTTTTTTCTTGCCATATGCCATCTCCACTAAGGCCAAACACAGTTGATTAAAAGAGTAACCGATTTCTTTGGCTGCTTTCGGCAATAAACTTGTTGCCGTAAATCCGGGGATTGTATTAATTTCCAAGATAAAAGGAACTCCCGATGGATCCAGAATCATGTCAATGCGCGCTAAATGGCGACAGCCGACAAGTTGATACGCCTTTAATGCTTGTTGTTGACATCGCGCCGCTTGCGTCTCGGACAATGGGGCAGGAACAATATATTCGCTTTGTCCGGCCTGATATTTGGACGTAAAATCAAAAATCTTCCCTCCCGGGCGGATCTCAATCACGGGCAAAGGCGTTTGATCCAAAATTCCGACGGTTAATTCACGCCCCTTGATAAATTTTTCAACGAGCGCCTCCTCTCCGTACTGCCATGCTAAATCCAACGCCTGCCCCAAGCTGTTAGGATCTTCGACCATACTGATCCCGATACTCGACCCTTCGCCGACGGGCTTGACCATCCAGGGAGGATTTTTTAATTCTTGTTTAATGTCAGCCGCTGACACATTGTCCGATCGCGAGACGGCCAAAAAAGGCGCTACGCGAATCTGATTTTCTCTTAACAGCCGTTGGGTTGATGCTTTATTCAGGGCTAAACGGCTCGCGGCCGGCCCCGACCCAGTGTAAGGGATATCCAAGGGTTCCAAAATAGACTGAATGCGCCCATCCTCCCCTAACTGGCCATGCAATGCAATAAACGCCATATCTAAGTCCGCCGCTGAAATCTGCGAAGAAATTCGTTGTTCATCTCTTTCTTGAATATCAAGAGCGACAACATTGCATCCCTCTTCCTTTAGCGCCTCAAGAACCGCGCTGCCTGATTTAAGAGAAATTCCGCGTTCCGAAGAGTATCCTCCCATTAAAACGCCGATCCGCCCGAATGTTGAAACATCTGTGCTCATAAAACTTTTTCTCCTATAACATTAGGAATGGCCGGCCAAACGGTTTCTAGCCGCCGAACAAGCTGTTCGGAAATCCGGGTAATATCGCCCGCGCCCATCATCAAGACCAAATCTCCCGGCTGAATGATGTCAAGGAGCGTCTCAACCAACTTGTCTTTGGATTGATACAACGTGTGATTATTTTTTCCCCGATGCGATTGAATGGCTTGGGCCAACCCTTGAGCGGTAATCCCCTCGATCGGCATCTCGCTCGCGGCATAAATATCCGTCACAATTAAGGCATCGCACAACGAAAAACATTGAGAAAAATCATTGAACAGTGATTGGACGCGCGAATAACGGTGCGGTTGAAACACCGCCACAACTCTTTTCGCCCCAATCAACCGCGCGGCGGCAAGCGTGGATAAAATTTCGGTAGGATGATGCGCGTAATCGTCGACAATGAACGTATTATTGAACTTCCCTTTAATTTCAAAGCGCCGCTTCACCCCGCGATACTTTTCTAAACTTGCATCAATGGTATCAAAATCGATCGACAATTGAATGCCGACCCCGATGCAGGCCAAGGCATTGAGAATATTGTGCCGCCCGGGGACGTTGAGGTGAAAATTCCCGAAAGGCTTTCCCTGATAAACACATTGAAAACGCGACGTGAATTGATCAAACGTGATCTTATTGGCATAAATCGTGTTAGTCTTTTCTAACCCATACGTGATGTAAGATCGTTTGGACGCTTTTAACATGTTCGGAAGATAAGGATCTTCTCCATACGCTACCACAATGCCGTCCTTTTTCGTTTGATCAATAAACTGACGATAAGCACTAAGGACACGTTCCATGGAATGATAGTAATCCATGTGTTCACGATCAATGTTGGTGATGACCGAGTATCTTGGCGTAAAATTTAGGAATGATCCGTCGCTCTCATCGACCTCGGCAACAAAATATTTGCCCTTGCCTAAGAGCGCGTTGGTGTTGGTCCCATTGACGATTCCTCCGATGGCCGTCGTCGGATTTAGCCCGGCATCCATGAGCAAATGTGAAATCATCGATGTCGTTGTCGTCTTCCCATGCGCCCCGGCGACGGTGATGCCGATATGATCTTGCATCAATTCTGCCAAGACCCGGGCTCTAGGCAACATCGGGATGTTCTTTTTTTTCGCAACCTGTAATTCAGGGTTATCCATTCTTATTGCCGAAGAATATACAACAATATTCGCCGAGCCAACATTGTCCGCCGCATGGCCGATTGAGATTGTCGCGCCTTCGCGTTGCAACCGCTGCGTCATGCTATTGGCCGCAAGATCGGAGCCGCTCACCTGTTGGCCTTTGGCTAATAACAAGGAAGCCAAGGCCCCCATGCCGATCCCCCCAATGCCGATTAAATGATAATGGTTGTTCATGGCTGTTCCAAATACTTGATCCACGCTTTGTTTAAATCCTCGATCGTGTCAAAACGTGCGTAAATACTGTCCAGCGTCCAGTCAAAAGACTTGCTTTCTTGCAATTCCCGGCAAAAATTCACGAATCGTTGCTTGCCTAATTCATTCATCATAAAATTAACGATGCTCGCGGACTCGGCATAAAACAACTGGACCAGCGCCTCATCCGTCTTTCCTCTTAAGACCATGATCGTCAATTCTTCGAGAGGAATAAATGTCCCGTTTTGGATCGCCTCTCGAACCGCCGCATGCGCTCCCCAACGTTTCGCTTGTTCCTGATACATCGCAACGCCCTCTTCAAACCAAAGAGGGACTTGCGCCTCCAATCCGACGAATTCCCGAAAAACAATGTGCCCGATTTCATGAGGCAACGTGGAATCAAAAAACCCATGCGCCATTGGGAATGTCCGGATGACTTTTCCACTCGGGCTCACGCTGCCATGCGACCAGGACGCCTGCTTCGCCTCTTGAATATAATGCTCGGCACTGTCATAAATATATATTTTGGCCCGCTCGTCCCATGTCCATCCCTTATATCGCGTAAACCCTAAATTCCGGGCAATGTCTTCATAATAACGTTCCGCACTTTGTTCGACGTTTTCGACAAAATCAAATGGGGCAGATTGATAATAAATAATAAAATGTGACTTTTTATATTCCTTCCATTCCTCGGCATAACCAAGGCGTGTGCCGCCCACCATCACCCATAACACAAAGAGGAGTTTGAATGTTTTCATGAGATCAGACTTAATGTTTCTTGCGCCAAACGCTTAGCCGCATCCCGATAAAGGGACAATTCTGCCCCCGGAACGGCCGTTTTAGACGAATGTTTCCCTTGAACAAAATACACAATCGCCTTTTCCAAAGCAACATCATTTAGATCTTTTTCTTCAATAACTTTGGCCCTGTTTAAATCCACCAGCACTTGGGCATTATATTTTTGATGCCCGCCGGCATACGGATAAGGGATCAAAATGGCGGGTTTCTCCAACAAATAAAGTTCTGTCACGGTTGCGGCTCCGGCCCGCGCAATAATCACGTCGGCAGCCGTGTACGCCCATTCCATTTTGTTTAAGAATTCGAAAAGGGCATAAGGGATATTTAACGAAGCGTAAAACGATTGTAACATGGCATAATCCCGGCGCCCGCAGAGATGAATGATCTGCACATCAAGCGAATTGTTAAGCCGCTGAACCGTTGCGGCAAACACCTGATTAATCCGCTGGCTGCCCTGGCTCCCCCCCATGACCAAAATCGTCACTTTATCTTTCTTCAAACGGAAATGATCCAAAATCTTGTCTTTATCGTCCTCACGGCCGACGGTGTGACAGGGGCATCCCGTCAATACCGTTTTCCGAGCACTGCGAGCACTAAAATATTGAACGCTTTGCGGAAAGCTGACGGCGATTTTCCTGACAAATTTAGATAAAAGCGCATTGGCCTTGCCGGGCAGCACATTTTGTTCATGGATCATCGTCGGAATCCCTAAAAAAAACGCTGTGATCACAACAGGGAAAGCCCCATAGCCTCCAAACCCGACGACTGCATCCGGTTGAATCTTGCGAAGGGATTGACGGGCTTGTCTTCCCGCCCTCATCAACGAAAGAGCCGTTTTAACCAATTCAGGGATCGTATTGCGTTGTAAGCCCCGCGAAGGGATGTCTTCACAGAAAAAACCCTTTTGTGTAATGAGATCTCCGTGTTTCCCTACGGAGCCCATAAAAATCGCTTCGTGCCCTTGTTGCGTTAATTCTTCCGCCACTTTAAGGGCCGGAATCAGATGCCCCCCCGATCCCCCGGAAGCGAGCACAATTTTCATCGATCTTCCGTCCGCGATATATTCAATAATAACCCGACCGCCATCATCTGAAAAATCAATGCCGACCCCCCATAACTGATAAACGGCAAGGGCAGCCCCTTGGTCGGCAACGCCCCAATACTGACGCCGATATTCACTAATGCTTGCAATCCAATCATCGACACAATCCCGATACTCAAATAATACCCAAAAGGATCTTGGGTCCGTTTGGCGATCCGCGCGCCTTGCCAAACAAACGCCATAAATAAAGCCACCACAACTAATGTCCCGATCAAGCCGCGCTCCTCACCGATGATCGATAAAATAAAATCCGTATGCGCCGCCGGTAGATAAAATAATTTTTGAACACTCTTCCCCAACCCTAATCCCCCTAATCCGCCTGAACCCAACGCGATTTGGGATTGGGACAGCTGAAAACCCACTCCCTGCGCGTCTTGCCACGGGTCCATAAACGCCACAATGCGGGCCAACCGGTAAGGGACATTCGCGACTAAATAATACAGGATGGGTGACGCCAACACCGCGAGGAGGGCAATATGCCATATTTTTGCGCCGGCGAGAAACATCATCAGCAACGTGATCGAGGCGATGAGGACAGAATTCCCTAAATCAGGCTGTTTGACGATCAATAGGCAAATGATTCCCATGAGTAAAATCAAAGGAAGAAACCCTTTGTTGAAATCACTGATCTTGTTCTGTTTACGGGCCAAAAAGTCGGCGACATAAATCAAAAAAACTAATTTAACAAGCTCGGACGGTTGAAAACTAAACGGGCCGATTTTAAACCACCGTCGGGCACCGAAGCTGGATTTCCCGATATGCGGGATCAACACTAAAATCAGCAAAAAAATCGAGAACAAAAGAAGTGGTTTAATGATCGCCCGCAAATCCCGATAATCAATGGACATGACCGTTATCATCCCCGCAAACCCCACGACAAGAAACATTAAATGCCGTTCTAGAAAATAAGTACTGTTCCCTAATTCCTGCCACGCGTAGACACCGCTAGAACTATAAATCATGATAATCCCGATGCTAACAAGGATCATCGTAATGACAGCAATGGAAACACGAACTTCACGCATAGGCTTAGGCTAATCGTCCGACGATTTCTTTAAATACTTTCCCGCGATCTTCAAAATCGCGGAACATATCAAAACTGGCGCACATGGGGCTTAGCAGAACGCAGTCCCCTGGTTGCGCAAATTTGTTGGCCTGTTGCACGGCGGCATCCAGCGAATCGCAGTCGACGATGTCGATGACGCCCTGATAGGACTGCCGGATTTTTTCTCTGGCCTCGCCAATCACAAGCATCTTTTTGACTTTTTGTTGGACCAAAGGGGCCAACACGGAATAATCCATCTGTTTATCCCGGCCTCCGCAGATCATCACAACGGGGCGCTGAAGGCGTTCCAACGCCCAACGTGTCGCCTCAACGGTCGTCGACTTAGAGTCATTAATAAAATCCACCCCTTTAAGATCACGCACCCATTCCATCCGGTGTTCGACGCCCTTAAACTCCTCGCAGACTTTTTGGCAAACAGTTGGGTTGATTCCCAAAATCTGGGCGACGCGTGTCACCGCAGAAAAATTAGGGTTTTGCTTCATCCAATCTTGCATACTTTGTGGGCCGTTAAAAAAACGGATTTGGGATGCCAGATCGTCGGCCAAGGGACGGACCAAAGGATCTTGAAAGTTTAACACGGCAAAATCATCTTCATCTTGATTCATGAACAAACGTTTTTTGGCCGCGAAATACTCATCCATGTCTTTATGGCGGTCCAAATGATTCTGGCTAAAATTTAACAGCACGCCAATCATTGGTTTAAACCCGCGAAAATATAAATGACCATTCGAAGATGTCTCACCTTCATGACGCCAGGGGGAAGTAGGATCTAATAAAACTTCCATTTGAAAAGAACTGACCTCCA
>JAGVNC010000075.1 GCA_020053475.1 Candidatus Omnitrophota bacterium
AAATAAATGAGTTATGAGATTATTTGACCAAAAACATTAAAAATAAAAGCTCTAGGGAGCCATTTTATCTTGAAAATATTTCTGCGTGGCGTTAACAACATCCCGCATGACTTGCGGGGTGACTTCAATGACCTTTTGGCCGGTAGGCGAAGAATAAAACTCGATTAATTTCTTTAAATCCTCAACGGTATAATATTGATCGTAAACAGGAATTAGCTGCTTAATAACCTCGTCGACTTTCAGTAGTTCGCGAGCTTGGTCTCGCTCACGATAGGGAACACTCTCAATGATCCCTTCAAAGTCCTTTTCTATTTTCTCCCAGGCGCCGCTAGCTTCGATAAATTGGACAATCAGGTCGGCTTTTGCTTGCGATAATCCCTCGATGGCCGGGGCTTGTCCCATTGGCAGGGGAACCGATGGCCCCGGTTGATCCGCTTCAATGCGGTCCACTTGGTCAAGATAATACCGTCGGGGGAATCCCTCCTGCTTGACAACGACATGATAAGAACTTCTTTCAAGGATTTGCCCTTTGACCACTTTACCGTCTTTCAAGTAAATCGTTTCGGCAAAACTGGACGGCACCAACAGCACAATCACCATCAACCCCATGATCAACGGACGCATATTTTTTTATTTCCTCAAATTGGATGACAGGCAGTATTTTAAGGAATTATTGAACTTAGGTCAAATGATTTCCTGATGACTTAACGCCCCAAGGATGAAAACATTTATTGAACCTCCCGTGTTTGTATGTTACCATGTTGCCTTATGTTAGAAAAACTTCGTAAACAGGTTGACAAAAACCTCGCCGCGTTCATGGACAGGATCAAAACGGACTATAAATTGCATCTGGTCAATCCGATCCTCTATGAAAGCATCCGGGAATTTTCCCTGCGCAAAGGGAAACGCATCCGCCCCCTTCTATTGATCCTTAGCTACAAGGGGTATTGCCCCCCCGAGAAAAAAATTGCCCCTTCCCTGTATTACGCGTCCACCTGCATCGAACTGTTGCATAATTTTATGCTGATCCATGATGATATCATCGATCGATCGCATCTGCGCCGCGGCAAACCGACCCTCCACATCCTTTTAGGAAAAATTGTAAAGACCAAAGAGCAGGAAAAGCTGGGGTATGACTTAGGCATCATCGCCGGGGACATTGTGTATGCCCTGGCCATTGACGCGTTTTTGGCCATCCAAGAAGCGCCGGAACGCAAAGAGCGCGCGCTCAAATATTTCATCCAAACAGCGGCGTTTACGGCGATGGGGGAATTTATTGACACGGTCTACGGGGTCGAAAAGATTGAAAACGTGACGGAGAAAGACGTTTTCTTGAATTACACGCTGAAAACGGCCCGCTACACGTTTGACTGTCCGTTGGTCACGGGGGCCATTTTGGCGGGAGCTCCGGAAAAAGACATCAAAAAACTGTCTCAGTTAGGGATCCTCGTCGGGCAAGCGTTTCAAATCCAAGATGACATTATCGGCATCTTCGATACGCAAAAAAATATCGGTAAATCTATTCTTAGCGATTTGAGCGAATCGAAGAAAACACTGCTGGTGTGCCACGCCTACAAACATCTGCGCGGAAAAAAGAAAAAGGAATTTTTACACTACTTCGAAAAACCGCGCAAAACGTATAACGACCTTGTCGCGGTCCGCAAAATTTTCATCCAATCCGGAAGCCTGCGATACTGCATGGATCAAGTCCAGGGACGCGTTGAGCAGACCCTTCATCTTCTTGAACAGCTCCACATGAGGAAAAAATATCAACAAGTGATTAAGGCCGCCGTGACCAACCTGTTTAAACACGGCCAGCGCATCGCCGAACAATACAACATTCCTTAATCTTTAGGCCTCCCTCCTGCTTCGCGTGCCTTGGCCAGGGCCGCGGCAAACCGCTCATCACCCGGCGCTATTTTCTGCCCCTGCTCCCACATTTTAATAGCTTCCGGAATCAATCCCAGGTTCCATTGAATCGCTCCCAAGTCAAAATAAACGTCTTTGTTGCCGGCGTCGATCCGCAACGCCTTCTCATAAAAATCTAAGGCAATGCCAAACTCTTTGTCCCGGCTCCAAAGTTGAGCTAAACTTACATAATGCCCCCCATTGAAATCCTTTGTTAATAAGTCTTTCGAAAAATCAAGTGCCTCTTGTTGATGATCAGAAATCAAATACAATTCCAAAAGATGATAAATCGTCGGGACATGCAGCGGATCTATTTTAAGATTTTCTTTACAAGCCTGGATTGCTTCATCAATCCGGCCTTGACGCTGATAGAGGCGGCTCAAATTTAATCGGGCCTCCGGGAAAAAAGGATTCCAAGCAAGGATTTGTAAAAAAACCCGTTGTGCTTCGTCCAATTGATCTTGAGCCATCAATACAATCCCCAAATTGTTGTACGCCGGGATATAATCCGGGTGCATGGCAATGGCTTTTTGAGCATTTTCTAAAGCTAAATCATATTGCTGGTGATGAATATAAATCGTGGCTAAATTATGATACGTCTGATAATTGTTAGGGTTGAGTTCCAATGCCTTGTGCAAAGAGCGCGCCGCCTGGTCCCATTGGCCGACTTCGGAATAAGCCAAGGCCAGATTTTCATGCCCGCGGGATTTTAAGGGCGATTTGGCAACGACATCGTGCCATAAACTTAACGGGGATTGCCAAATCTTATTTCGTTGCCATGTTAATCCCGACAACACAATCACGATCCCAACCGTAACCGCAGTGAAGCGGCGTTCCTCTTTGAGAAGCTCGTCCAATCCACCGACCAGAAAAAAACTGAAGCCCACCATCGGCAAATAAACCCGGTGTTCAAAAATGACGTTGGGGATCAACACAATGCTTGACTCGACTAACAGCGTCAGGAAGAACCAAAAAATTCCAAAGGCCAATAAGCGATGGCGGGCAAAAAACTTACAGGCCAGCACAACGATGATCATTAGCGTTAACCAACTTAACAGCGTGTAGGGTTCCGCCAAACTGCGCGACGCCGGAAAATCATAATCCAAATTCTGCCCTAAGGGGACAAATAAAAGTTTGACGTACGTTAGGATCACGCGCGGTTGGGTCAAAAAATATGTGAGAGGACTTAACACCTCTCCTTCGTGCGACCCTGACAATGTTTCGCTAAAAAATATTCTCTGAAAATTAAAAGAAAACAAGGCTGGAATGATTAATAGGGAAACAAACCCCGCGGCAAAAAATATTGCATATTTAAGCAAATATTTCCTGATATTCTCAACATGATGGTGGAAAAAACATCCTTCGATGAGCAAGATGGCGAACGGCAACGTAAACACAATTTCCTTGGTGAACATCCCCAAAAGGCCCGTTACAAAAGAACCAATCACGAAGACTCGACGTCGCGATTGATCATTCCCTTCTAAGCGTGCCTTCAGATAAAGACACACACTCCCGAGATAAAACAATGTGGCCAACGAAGCAAACCGTTGAGAAATATAGATGACGGCCTGTGTCTGCAGAGGATGGCACAAAAAAATCATGGCCGCGGCCAAAGCAATCGAGTGTTTCCTGCGGCGGCGGGCATCCGTCGACAACACGGGTGTGGCAAAAAGCAAAAGGCCAAGATGATACACCAACCCCGCATTGATTAAATGAACGGCCACATTGACAACATGATAGCCGACAACATCAAATTGATGAAAATGGTAGTTCAACGCAAATGTGTAAAAACTGATGAACCGCGTGGGGACAATGTAAGCGCGCCAGATTTCTTTGACATTACTGATATCCGCAATGTGAAAGTTGCGCACAATAAACGATTCATCATCGAACACGAAAGGGACATGAAAACTATTCGAATAAATGATGAGGCCGACAACCCCGATCAGAACCAAAGCGAACACTTTTGAGGACACAGCGATTTTATTGACCATCATTTCTCAGGAAGGCATTAATTGGACGCTTAATTCATCGAGGACGAATCGTCCCTTCGCGCTAACGCTTAACTGCGCCCCTTGTTGAACGAGCAAATTTTCTTTAACGAACACACCGATCTTTTCTTTTTGGCCGTCATTTAACACGCACCCAAACCTCTTCTCTAAATAGGGGACATCAACGCCTTCATTCATCCGCAGGCCAAACAATAATGTTTCGGCCAAGCGTTGTGATTCTGTTAATGTTTCTTCTTCCTCGATCACCGGCTGGGCTTGGGCCAGGCGCTGTAAATAGCCGGCCAGGCGAGAAACGTTCCAACCCCGCTTGCCGCTTGTATGTGAATGCGCGCCGACACCCAATCCTAAGTAATCGCCTCCCTGCCAATAGTTACGATTATGCGCCGATTGTTTTCCCGGCTGCGCAAAATTACTGATCTCGTACTGCTTGAATCCGTATTCCTGCAAACGATTGAGCACAATCTCGTATTGCTTCTGGCGTAACGGGCCGTCGAGGCCTTTGACATTCTTAACAAAAAACCGGCTAGGCTCTTCAATCGTCAATTCATACAGCGACATGTGGTCGCTGTTGAGCGCCATAAAATCCTGAATATCTTGCTCTAGCTCTTCCAGCGTTTGATTGGGAAAACCGAACATCATATCGACATTGACATTATCGAATCCCGCCTCGCGCATGGCCTGGTACGCCGCCACCGCTTGATCACGGCCATGAATGCGGCCCAAATATTTAAGATATTTTTCATTGAAGGATTGAACCCCTAAGCTCAAGCGTGTCACCCCTAAATTTTTTAACAGGGACAGTTTTTCACCGTTGACACTTTCGGGGTTGGCCTCGATCGTCCATTCTTTGACGGAACTGATATCAAAATAGCGGCGCACGATCGAAAAAAGCGAGATTAATTGTTTTGGGGCCAGCAGGGTCGGCGTCCCTCCTCCGATAAAAACAGTGTCGAATGCCTGTCCGCGATAAAACTCGGCCTCGCGGGACAGAGCATTGATGTAAGCGTCCATGCGCTGCGCCTGCCCGACAGAAACAACAAACGAACAATAAAAGCACTTACGTTCGCAAAAAGGGATATGGATGTATAGGCCGGCCATCACTTATAAAAATAACCAATGTCAAATATCCGACATCCAATTGGATATTGGATATTTGGTATTGGATATTTGACATTGATATTTATTTTAATTGATCCCATTCTACAGAGATTCGCGGGCTTTGGCAAATTAAAAACCCCCTGAATGGTGCTCAGGGGGTTTCGTGATTCGGGGGACGAACTGATAAATTTATTTTCTTTTGGACGATGTCTTTTTCTTTTTCGCCGAAGCCTTTTTGCCATTGCGCTGGTACATACGGCTGTGCTTGGCCGGCTCATGATATTTCAGCCAACCTTCCGCGTACAACCGCAGCCACTCATCCGTCGCCCGCTCAATCCCGATGCTATACCCCGCCTTCTGGCTTTCAATCCAAAGATGTTTATTGATTTCTTCGACCACCCGTTTATCTTTGAGAAGTTTCCGTAACTCCATAATATTCATAATGCCTCCCTGCCTGTCCCCGCCGTTGGCGGGATCCCGCTGCAAGCGGTGCCGGCTTGATGTTAAGTCTCTTCTTGCCTATCCGTAAAGAGCATAATCAATTCATGGCTTTTTGACAAATAGTATTTTAAAAAAATCACTCCCCTCAAATAGGCTTCCTGGCCCATCGCGAAACCCAGATGCCGATCTCGTAGAGAATGATCAAAGGAACGGCCAAGATAAACAACGTGATGGCATCCGGCGGGGTCAAGATCGCGCTCACGATAAAAATTAACAGGATCGCATGCCGTCGTTTTTGAATTAAAAATTCCGGAGTCGCAATCCCGATTTTGGTCAAAAACATCAACACCAACGGCAATTCAAACACAACGCCAAAAGAAAACAGGAGCGTACTGACGAACGAAATGTAATTCTTGACGGTAATCATCGGGACCATGATGTCCGAGGAATACCGCATGAGAAATCCTAGCGCCCAAGGCGCGGCCACGGCATACGCAAACAAAACTCCCGCAAAAAACATGATGAGCGACAGCGGGCCAAACAGAAGAACATATTTGCGTTCCTCTTGATTCAACGCGACAGACACAAACGACCACACTTGATAAAGGACCACCGGCAAGGCGCACAGCGTCCCGCCCACCAATGTCAACATCATCCGCGCCACAAACGCGTCGGCTGGGGCGGTAAAAACAAGATGCCCTACGGGCCTGACAAGGAACCCCAACACGCGATCAATAAACGGGTAAAATAAAACGCTGGCGATCACAACCGCGGCCAGGGATTTAAGGACACCGCCCCGCAGCTCCTCGAGATGATCCCAAAAAGATAATGATTCAGCGACTTCGGCGTCGGACGTCCTTAACCGAGGCCCGGGGGAAGGCCTTCCTTCAAATTTCTCCACGATTTTTGTCATGATCACTCTAGAATTTTAATATCCAATATCCCACACCCAATATCAAATTTGTCATTTGTAATTGGATATTGGATATTTGACATTTATTTATCTAGCGATTTTTTAATGTCGTCTTCCACGTCTTTGCCGGCTTTTTTAAATTCCTTCAGGGCTTTCCCCAACGCGCTGGCAATTTCCGGAATTTTTTTAGCTCCGAACAATACCACAAAAACACCGATGATCACCACGATTTCCCAAAATCCAATTCGTCCCATTCGTTCCTCCTTTAAGAAAGTGACCAGCCGCCAGTGACCAGTTGCCAGAATACTAATAGCTGGGAACCGGCGATCCCTTGAAATCGCTTTGCGATTTCGGGGATTAAATCCCGGGAAGGCGAAGCCTTCCACGGGACTGGCGACATTCCTTCCTATTGTTCATGCTGGCAATGCCGTAAATTTCGAGGATAATTTTAGAGGTCAAAAAATTCATTGAAGTTAGGCGTTAAATAATTATTGGATGACGACCCGGAAATAATCGCTTTGCTCAAACTTAGGACTGTCCATCGGCTGGACATAAGAAATCACATCGAAGGCCCTAGTGACTTTGACTTGGCCGATGACTTTGTCTCCCTGATAAACCGCCAGCAAACTATCCGCCTTGAGGCCGTGAATGGCCCCCAGCGTCACGACCCATCGCGATGTTTTGCGGTCGATCCACAAAAATCCATCCTTGCGGCTTTGATCTGATGGAGTCTGGGCAACCGGATCGACGGGCTCAACAGGATTGGAAACCGTTGCCTTCGCTAAAAGAGCTGCCGCCGGCGCTGCAGCCGGGGTTGACACCGGAGTTGGTTTTGAAACAGATGCGGCAGGGGCCAGCCGATCAATTGCCGGAGCCGTCGGTTGCGCCACATTGCCTAACGCGGCCCGGCGCGTCATTTCCGGCTTCACTTCCAAAAGATAAAACGCACCCAATCCGCTCCCAATCGCCAGAACGATGAACACAAGGCCAATAACAATCTTTTTTAGGTTCTTTTCTGCCATAAAAAAATTTGCATTCTCAAAAATCCTGTGGCATAATTAACATAGATGGAGGATAGAGCGGATAGCGTAAGCAATTCAAGGCCTATCACCTTATAAGAACGACGCCTAGAATAATTTTAGGTGTCGTTTTTATTTTAACCCCAACAACGCAAACATTTTTGTCTTGTACGCTTCCACGCCCGGCTGGTCAAACGGATTGACCCCCAGCAAATACCCCGAAACCGCCACCGCCCGTTCGTAAAAATAATACAGTTGGCCCAAATGAAACGCGTCCGCCTTGCATAAATGCAGCGTCATGTTAGGCACGCCGCCTTCGTAGTGGGCCTCGGCCGTGGCTTTATACCCCTGCTTATTGACGTAATCCAAATCCTTGCCGGCCACAATATTGAATTTATCAAGATCGTCCTTGTCTTGCGGGACGATCATCGGATAATCGGCCTTGTCGATCATGATAAATGTTTCAAACACGTTGCGCACCCCGTCCTGCATCAACTGGCCCATCGAATGCAGGTCGGTGGACATATTGAGCGACGACGGAAAAATCCCTTTGCCGTTTTTCGCCTCGCTCTCGCCGTAAAGCTGTTTCCACCATTCCATCACATAAAAGACATTGTCATAAAATGACGCGGTCACCTCGATCGCCTTTCCCTTCTTAAAGAGGCAAAACCGGCTCGCCGCGTATTGGTACGCAATATTTTTGGACAAGTCCATTTGGCTGTATTCTT